>CAOKPU010000008.1 GCA_948470755.1 uncultured Lachnospiraceae bacterium
ATCTACACATGCACGAACACTCTTTCCCTACACGACGCTCTTCCGATCTAAACGCTCCGGCATTTCCTGAATATGGGTCACAGCAATATCCTCCGGCAGATAACGGTTCATATAATCCATGATTTCCTGCAAACCCATCTCTGTCCTTACATGAAAATTGGCCGTCTGCCCATAAGCATGTACCCCGGCATCAGTCCTGCCTGAACCAATCACCTCCACGTTTTCGCCGCACATTTTCGTAAGCAGGGCCTCCAGCTTCCCCTGTATGGTATTCCCTGTATGATCCTGTCTCTGCCAGCCCTGATATTTTGTCCCTTCATATTGAAGTATTACTTTTATATTCCTCAATTATACGACCTCCCAAGGATTTTTCTTTTGGCCTTCCCCCGGCTGCCCGGCGCTTTTCCCCTTCCCTTCCATAAAAATCCGGCATCCTTCCAGAGAATCCCTCACTACCGTCTTTACACATTCGTCTGTATAAAACGCCATATGATGCGTTACCGTCACATTCGGAAACCCTCTAAGGACAGCCAGCTCCCGGTTATGGAGTACATCCGACTTCCTGTCATAATAATACAAATCGAATTCATCTTCCACCACATCCAGCCCGGCTGCGCCGATCTTGCCGGATTCAATCCCTTCTATCAGCGCTTCGGAATCGATCAAAGCCCCTCTGGCCGTATTGATGACGACTACCCCATCCTTCAGTTTGCTAATCGTATCTTTTCCAATCATATGGAAACTATCATTGGTAAGAGGCGCGTGCAAGGTGATTACATCCGCCTGTTGCCAGATTTCTTCCAACGCAACATATTCCGCATATTCTTTCACTTCTTCATTTTCCATCAGATCATATGCCAGCAGCTTCGCCCCAAAACCGGACAAATTACGGATCACTGTCCTCCCAATCCTTCCCGTCCCGATCACCCCTACCGTCATATCTTTCAGTTCCCGGCCTTGCGCACCCCTCAAGGTATAATCCTGTATATTGGTGCGTTCTATGATCCTTTTCATCTTCCGGATCGACATTAGGATCAACATCACCGCATAATCCGCGACTCCATGAGGGCCGTACGGTGCATTCGCTACGGTAATCCCTAATCTTTTTGCCGCCTCAATATCAATATGATCATAACCTATGGTACGGGTCACCAGATAACGGACACCGGCTTCCCCAAATGCCCTGAGAAGTTCCTCCGTCATCGGAGTCGTTAAGATATCCATACAGTCGCTTCCCTCTGCCAGCCCTACATTTGCAAGGCTCGGCGCATCCGGGCATAAAACAAGTTCCAATCCAAGCTCCTTCCCATATTGAATGAACAATTCCTTTTCATCAAATTCCCTACAACTATATACCGTTACTTTCATTCCAATCCTCCATGATTTCCTGCAGGATTCCAAATCTCATGGCAGACAGGCTCATCTCTTCTTTTCCCTGTCCTGTCCCGTCTCTTTCAGCCCTCTGATTTTTTCCCGCTGATACTTTTCATATTCCTTTACTACCGCCATGTCCTCTTCTTCCAGACGCCTGAAATGATTCACGCCGGCCAGTAATATGCGGATACTGTTCTTTGTCGTGTCGAATACACCTTCTTCATACATATTTGCAAAAATAATGCCGATAGGGACTGCGATAATCATACCGAAGACCCCCGCCGCTTTATAGCCGACGAACAGCAAAAACAACGTAGGGATAGGCGCTACCCCGATGGAATCCCCGACAATTTTCGGCTGGATGATCTGGCGCGCCAACTGACCGCCGCACCATATGATTAAAAGGCCTACCGCCATCTTATAGTCCGCGCTGAGAATTTTGATCACCGCCCACGGCATCAACACCGTTCCCGTCCCGAAGACAGGAAGGAAATCCAGAAACGCAATTCCAAGGGCAATTAAAAAAGCATAATTCACTTTCAAAATCCAAAGTCCGGCCACTAAAAGAAGATACATCCATATTTCAATTTTAAACTGGGCCTTGAAGTATCCGCCCACTGCGCGTTTAAAGCTTCGGGCCATCATATTCCAGCGGTATACTAAAGCCTCCGGCATATAGTCTTTGACATGCACCGACAGGTATTCCCTTTCCGCCACAAAAAAATAGGCGGATAACAGGCACATGATAATCCCGATCAGGATTGTGGGCAAGTTCTTGGCAAAGTTCCCTACGGCCTCTATGGTGGGAGTTCCCACACGGCCTACGAGATCCCCCACGAACCCTTCCATCTTTTCCCCCATGCCCGCAATCGCAACACGCACATCCTCCGGGAAACGGCTGTATAAAACATCCAGGTTTTTCCCGATGGTCCGGAAATCTTCTTCCAAAGCATCCCACATTTTAGGCAGCTCGTTTATAAGGCCTATCGTTTCATTTACAATCTTAACCCCTATCAGGTATCCTGCCAGCACCACAAGGGCAATCACCGCGATGATCACAAAAGCGGTTCCCGCTTTTCTCCTGACTTTCAGTTTATCTTCAAAAAAATGCACAAGGGGATTGGCAATCAAAGCGATGATCCAACCGATCACAAAAGGCATAAAAAATATAATTACTTTTGGCAGTAAAAAAACCAGAAGCAGCAGCAATATTACCGCAATCCCCAGATTCAACACTGCCTTTATATAAGTTTTGGGCAATGATCTCATAAAGCTCCTGTTCCTTCTTCCTCCAGATATTTATCCAGCAGCGCATAGATTTCTTCCCTTCCTTCTTTCGTCATCGAAGAATAAGGGATGACTACCGCATCCTTTTTTACTTGTAACCCTGTTTTTATCATCTTAATATGCTTCTGCACCTGAGTCTTTTTAATCTTATCCAGCTTCGTCGCTATGATTATCGGCTCAAAACCGTAATGGACGATCCAATCATACATTGTTTTGTCGTTGGCAGAAGGCTCATGGCGGATGTCCACCAGAAGGAAGATCGCTTTGAGCATTTTAGTTTTGTGCAGATACCGTTCCACCATTTTGCCCCATTGTTCTTTGACCTTGACATTCGCCGTCGTGTAGCCATAACCCGGCAAATCCACAAAATAACACTGGTTATTGATATTGTAATAATTAATGGTCTGGGTCTTCCCCGGCTGGGCGCTGATCCTTGCCAGCGACTTACGGTTCATCAGCCCATTGATCAGGGAAGACTTTCCCACATTGCTCCTGCCTGCAAAGGCAAATTCCATATAAAGGCTTTGCGGTATCTTGCTTGTAATACCACAGACGGTTTCCAGATTCACATTTTTAATTACCATATTTCCCTCATTTCTGTGTCGTCTTCTTTGTTTTCTTTCCCTTTGATGATTTTGCTTTGGGTGGTTTGCCCGTCAAAGCATAATCCAATACCTCGTCCATATTTTCCACAAAATGGATAGACAGCCCGGCTTTTATCTCATTTGTGATTTCTTCCATATCCTTTTCATTTTTTTTGGGTACAAGCACCGCCTTAATGCCCGCAGTCCTGGCCGCAAGGATCTTCTCCTTCAACCCTCCGATCGGCAGCACACGCCCACGCAATGTAATTTCCCCGGTCATTGCCAGATCCGCCCTGACCGGTATTTGTGTAATTGCAGATAAAAGCGCGGTGGCCATCGTAATGCCTGCGCTGGGGCCGTCCTTTGGCACTGCCCCTTCCGGGATATGTATGTGGAAATCATTTTCTTTGAAGATATCCTTCGGGATGTCATACTGCCCGCTTACAGAACGGACATAGCTTAATCCCGTAATGGCCGATTCCTTCATCACATCCCCCATCTGCCCGGTCAGATCGATTTCCCCTTTTCCCGGCATCATATTCACTTCTACTTGTAAGGTCTCGCCGCCCACGCTCGTCCATGCCAGCCCCCTTACAATCCCCACTTCATCCTTTTCGTTGGCCATATTGGTGCTGTATTTTTCTTTTCCAAGATATTTTCCCAGATTCTGGGCGGTCACCTTGATGCTCCCCTTTTTCTTCTGCAGGATCTCTTTCGCCGCCTTCCGGCAGATACTCCCGATCTTCCGCTCCAGATCACGGACGCCCGCCTCCCTTGTGTAACATTCTATCATCTTTTTCAATGCACTGTCGCTAATGGAGAGCTGCCCGTCAGCCAAACCGTTTTTCTCAAACTGCTTTGCCGCCAAATGTTCCTTGGCAATGTGGAATTTCTCATTGGCCGTATAGCTGTTTACTTCAATAAGCTCCATACGGTCCAGCAAAGGCCTTGGGATCGTGCTTGTGGAATTGGCGGTTGCGATAAAAAGCACCTCAGACAAATCCACCGGGATTTCCACATAATGATCCCTGAATTTACGATTCTGTTCCGCATCCAGCACTTCCAGCAAAGCCGACGAAGTATCCCCTTTATAATCGCTGCTCACTTTATCAATCTCATCTAAGAGCATTAACGGGTTTTTCACCCCTGCCTGCTTCAACCCGGCAATGATCCGCCCCGGCATAGCGCCCACATAAGTCCTTCTATGCCCTCTGATTTCCGCTTCATCCCGAATACCGCCCAAGCTGATTCTCACATATTTCTTATCCATTGCCTCCGCTACGCTCCTGGCAATGGATGTTTTCCCCGTCCCCGGAGGGCCCACCAGACAGATGATGGGCGCCTGGCCCTGCCTGGTCAGGCAGCGTACGGCCAAAGCCTCCAATACTCTTTCTTTCACTTGTTTTAAGCCATAATGATCCCTCTCCAGGATGGACTCCGCTTTCGTAATATCCATATTATCTTTGGTGCATTTATTCCATGGCAGTTCCAGCAAAGTTTCGATATAGCCCCTTTCCACCGCGCTCTCCGAACTGTTTTGTGAGAGCCGCCGGTAACGGGCAATTTCCTTGCCGATCTTTTCCTTTACTTCTTTGTCCGCTTTCAGTTTCTTCAATTCCTCTTCAAACTGCTGCACATCGGAAAGCGTATTATCTTCCCCCAGCTCTTCCCTGATAAACTGGAGCTGTTCCCGCAAAAGATATTCCTTCTGGTTCTTCTCTACCCTCCCCCTGATCTTCTCGGAAAGCTCTGTTTTGATCTTCGCCACTTCTGTTTCATTGGACAAAATCCCTGCAAGAACCTCATAACGTCCTTCCAGATCCACTGCGGAAAGCACACTTTGCTTGCTTTCGTAATGGATGGGCATGTTGATGGTGATCTGATCCAGCAGGCAGCCCAGCTCGGTAATATCCTGGATATGACGCTCCAGGGCCGCTCCCGTCTTAGGATAAAAGACCGCATAGCCGGCAAACAATTCCTTCATCTGCCTGACCATCGCTTCCTCCTGTACGGTGCCGGCCAAACCGGACGGCTCCTCAATCTCCTCTACTTCTCCTTCCAGATACGCTTCATTATCCGTAAAGGAATGCAGTTCACCTCTGGAAAGCCCTTCCACCATAACCCTTACTATGTGGTTAGGCATTTTAATCACCTGCTTTACAAGGGCGATCGTTCCTATATGATAAACATCCTCATAATCGGGATCATTTTTTTCAACTTCCTTTTGGCTCACAAGAAAAATCCGCTGGTTTTCCACCATAGCTTGTTCCACAGCCGCTATGGATTTCTCCCTGCTCAAATCAAAATGAATAATCGTATGGGGAAGTATCGCCATTCCCCGCAATGCCACCGCCGGCATATTTAACTTCATATCTGTCCTCTCCATTCCAATATAAGGTATGTTTTCGTACATATCCTATCAGCAGAAAACGCCGCCTTTTTGGGCGACGTTTCTTCTTCCTATATTACTATTTAGCTGGACGCATCGCTTCCCTATGAATAATCAAAGGTTCGCTGGTTCCTTCCACCGCCCCCTTCGTCACCACGCATTTGATAATGGAGTCATCCGAAGGTATCCGGTACATAACATCCATCATAACGTCCTCCATAATGGAACGGAGCCCTCTTGCGCCCGTCTTACGCTCCAATGCCCTGTCCGCAATTGCCTCAATCGCATCCTCTTCAAAATCCAGCCTTACCGCGTCGAACTCAAACAATTTCTTATACTGCTTAATCAATGCGCTTTTCGGCTCTTTCAGGATCTTTACAAGAGCATCTTTATCCAGCCCCTGAAGGGTCACATTAATCGGCACACGCCCTACAAACTCAGGAATCAGGCCATATTTCACCAAATCCTGAGGCGTTACCTCCTTCAATAATTCCCCTATCCCCTTTGTCTGTTTGGAAGCCACTTCCGAATTAAAACCGATGCTGCTTCTGTCCAGACGGGATTCTACGATTTTCTCAAGCCCGTCAAAAGCTCCTCCGCAGATAAACAGGATATTCGTCGTATCAATCTGGATCAGCTCCTGATGTGGATGCTTCCTTCCTCCCTGGGGCGGTACGCTTGCCACCGTGCCTTCTACGATCTTTAACAGCGCCTGTTGTACGCCTTCCCCCGAAACATCGCGGGTAATGGATACATTTTCACTCTTTTTCGTAATTTTGTCGATCTCATCAATATAAACGATGCCATATTGGGCGCGTTCCACATCATAATCAGCCGCCTGTATCAGTTTCAGCAAGATATTTTCCACATCCTCGCCCACATAGCCAGCCTCCGTCAACGTAGTGGCGTCTGCAATGGCAAACGGCACATTAATGATCTTAGCCAAAGTCTGTGCCAGAAAAGTCTTGCCGGAGCCGGTCGGCCCCACCATAATTATATTGCTTTTCTGGAGTTCTATCCCATCGTCGTCCTTTGGCGCCATTACTCTTTTATAATGATTATATACGGAAACAGCAAGCACCTTTTTCGCTTCTTCCTGTCCAATTACATAATCATCCAAAAACTCTTTGATTTCTACCGGCTTCAAAAGGTTGATATCAAATTCTTCCTCAACCGGTTCCTCCTCATACTCTTCTTCAATAATATCCGAACATATCTCTACGCATTCATCGCAGATATAAACGCCGGCCGGCCCGGCAATCAGTTTCTTTACCTGTTCCTGCCTTTTATTGCAAAAAGAGCATCTGATATCATCAGAATTCTTCCCCGCCATGTCTTCTCCTTGCTTTATTACATTTTACTATCATTTCTCAAAACTTCCATGATTCTCAATAATCTTATCGATCAAACCATAGCTCAATGCCTCTTCGGCAGTTTTCCAGTTATCCCTTTCCGTATCCGCCATGATTACCTCGAAGTCCTGTCCTGTATTCTGCGCCATAATCCTTGCCATCTTTTCCTTTGTGGCAAGAATATGCTTTGCCGTAATTTCGATTTCCGTAGCCTGGCCCTGGGCGCCTCCCGCCGGCTGATGGATCATAACTTCCGCATTAGGAAGCGCAAAACGTTTGCCCTTCGCCCCTCCCGCAAGAAGGAATGCACCCATGCTGGCCGCCATACCAATGCAAACCGTCGATACATCGCACTTGACGAAATTCATCGTATCATAAATAGCCATTCCGGCAGTGATCACGCCTCCCGGGCTATTGATATATAAATGAATATCCTTTTCCGGGTCTTCCGATTCCAGGAACAGAAGCTGCGCCACGATAATGCTGGCGGAAGTATCGTTTACTTCCTCCCCTAAAAAAATGATCCTGTCCTTTAAAAGCCTTGAATAAATATCATAGGACCTTTCGCCCCTGCTCGTCTGTTCAATGACATAAGGCACTAAACTCATATTGACTCCTCCTTGCCGGACTGACCGGCCTTTCTTTCCCTAGGCTGACTTAATCATAGTCCATAAAAATCGTTTTTGCAATAAAACCATCTCTGAATTAAGAGATTTTTCATTTTTTAACAAGAAATTATCCTTCTACCGCATTCTCCACCACGAACTCTACCGCCTTCTGAATGGCCAGATCCTGCATGATCTCCTTCTTTTCCTTTTCTCCCAGCATTTCCCTTACCTTTTCTGCTTCCATTTGGTAAACTTCAGCCATTCTTTCCGTTTCTTTCTCGTATTCTTCCCCGGAAGCTTCTATGTTTTCTTTTGCTACGACCGCTTCCAGTATCAGCCTGGATTTGATCCTTTTCTCCGCCTGGGGCCTTACCTGATCCAACAGCGCATCATAGCTGCTCCCGGTAAGCTGGAAATACTGCTCCATATTGATCCCCTGCATCTGCATCCTCTGGGCAAAATCTTCCACGATCCGTTCCTGCTGCGTCTTGATCATAGCATCCGGTATTTCCATATCGGAATCGTTGATGATCGCATCAATGACAGCATCTTCTTTCCGGGCCTTCGCATCTTTCTCTTTTTTCTCCGCCAGGTTCTTCTTTACGTCCTCTTTATATTCCGCCAACGTATCGAACTCTGAAACCTCGCTTGCAAATTCATCGTCCAGCTCAGGAAGCTCCTTTTCCTTAATCTCCTTTACCGTGCATTTAAATACGGCCGCTTTCCCTTTCAGTTCTTCCGCCTGATAGTTTTCAGGGAAAGTAACGTTGACTTCTACTTCCTCGCCGATGGAAGCGCCTACCAATTGTTCTTCAAACCCGGGGATAAACGCGCCGGAACCGATTGTTAGAGGGTAGTTCTCCCCTTTGCCGCCTTCAAACGCAACGCCGTCTACAAACCCTTCAAAATCGAGGACGGTCATATCGCCATCTTTTACCGCCCGGTCTTCCACTGCAATATTCCTTGCGTTATTCTCACGTTCTTTGTCAATTTCAGCATCTACCTCTTCATCCGTAACTTCTATATTAATCTTATCAACCTTTACGCCTTTGTACTTACCAAGCCTTACTTCCGGCTTAAGCGCCACTTCTGCCGTAAAAATAAAAGGCTTGCCCGCTTCTATCTGCTCTACGTCAATCTTTGGGGAAGAAACGATTTCTTCTTCGCATTCCTCGACTGCTTTTTCATATGCTCCGGGAATCAGTTCGTTAATGGCATCATCGTAGAAAATTTCTTTTCCATACATTTTTTCTATCATCTGCCGCGGCACTTTCCCCTTCCGGAAGCCAGGAACGCTGATCTTTTTCTTATTTTTCCGGTATGCGTTATCAATTGCTTTTTCCAGCTCTTCGGCAGACACTTCAATTGTCAGCTTTGCCATGTTTTTCTCTAATTTTTCTACCTGTAAACTCATTTCTATTCGTTTCCTCCTTATATTAGGCGTTATCCGCTGATTTTCTTGCTGCGGGATCTTTGACTAAAAAAGCACACAATTACAGTCATTGTAGGATTATAGCACATCAAAAAGGAAAATTCCAGTATTTCTTTTGAAAAACATAGCCCAAAGACAAACTTCAGCCCAGCCGCTTCCTAACCATGCATCACTTCGCTTCTATCTTCTCCCGGATCTGCTGCATCCTCCCATCCAACTGCGAAATCAGCTCCGCACAATAAAACAGTTCATCCGATATGCTCTCCGCCTTTTTAATATGCTTTTTATACTTCAATTTATGTTCCAGGCTGGCCCAGAAATCCATCGCTATCGTACGAAACTGCACTTCCACCCGGACCGCCCTTTTTTCATCCGTCAGGAAGATCGGCACTTCTATAATAAGATGGAGGCTTCTGTAACCGTTCGGTTTGGGGTTTTTTATGTAATCTTTTTTGGATACCAAGGTGATATCGTCCTGCGCCAGAAGACAGTCCGCCAGCATATAAATATCATCGGGAAATGAACAAATCACGCGGATCCCTGCAATATCGTTCAGATTTTTTTCCGCATTTTCGATGGTCAGCTTCAACCTGTTCCTTTCCAGCTTTTCCCTGATGCTTTGAGGGGACTTTATCCTGCACTTTATCGTTTCAAAAGGATTCCTCCTGTTCTGAAGGGAAAGCTCCGCATTCAGGACGTCCAGTTTTGTTTTGACTTCCAACATAGCGCATTGGTACTGCATGATCATCCGCCGGAACCGGTCCACCTCCCCTCCTTCCCTGAAAGCTTCCTCTATCACTTTCCAGTCCTGGATATCCTCCGTATCGCTTATATTTTTTTCCATAACAGTTTACACACCCTTTCTTAAGCCTCCTGACTGACAAAACAGCCCGCCTGTTTCCAGGCGGGCTGTTCCAGCTTTGTTATTTCATCTGCTCTTCCTGCTTCTTAATCATCCTACGGACCATTTCGCCGCCGATAGAACCTGCTTCTTTTGAAGTCAGGTCACCATTGTAACCCTCCTTCAAGTTCACGCCTAATTCAGAAGCAACCTCCGTCTTAAAACGATCCATAGCTGCCTTAGCTTCAGGAACTTCTACTCTATTAGATTTGCTGCTTGCCATCTTAATTCACCTCCAATTTCGTATTTCCGGCTTACGCCATCTATATTCGAGATAAGCACATTCCATCCTTATGCTTATCCCGGACATTGGGCGCGCCATCAAACACGCTTATATCTGGATTAAGCAAGAACCGAATCACTTATCTTGATGTTAGTATTTACGAAGATGAATTAAATATTAAGGTAAGTTTTGCCAAACAAAAATCATTTTAGCCAGCAACCTCAATACAAGCATACGAAGCGTCAAACAAGCAACGATGCAAGGCATCAAGGATATGGCCCTCGCGGCAGCCGCCAGGCTCCTGCAAGCAGTCGCTTGGCTCATTGCCCGCGGGAATCAAGGCTGCGCCCAAATCATGCCTGACATCCTCACGCTTAGGCAAACACAGCTTCCTGTACCGCACATTTTCTCGTTAAGTATAGCATAACATCTTTTCTTGTAATAATACCTATAAAACAGTCGCTGTCATCAATAACCGGAACGAAATTCTGATTCATTACTTTGTTTATAATGTCTTCCACATCCGCGTCTGCTTCCACCGGTTCGTTATCTTTCTTCCTTCTTATATTGAGGATCGGCACATCTGCCACATCCCTGAAATTCAAATCGCATCTTTCTTTTATATCCCAGAGCAGATCGCCTTCCGTTATCGTCCCTACATAAGTTCCATCTACATGACTGATGATCGGTATTGCCGTATACTTATTATACTCCATCTTTTCCAGCGTCTGCCATAATGTATCGTCGTCATAAACATAATCAACTTCGCTTTTCGGCGTTAAAAAAAACAAAATATTCATAGACACTCCCTCATTTTTATCATATTACAATCTCTCCTGATAATGCCCATAGATAATCTTATCCGCCAGAGCCGCCGCCGCTTCTCTTCCCTGGAACTTCTCCACGATCGCCAGCCCAAAATCTACGGCACATCCCATCCCTCTGCTGGTAATAATAAAATCCGATATTTCCGCCGGTCCCTTCGTCACCTCAGCTCCTTCCAGATGGCTTTCAAACTCCGGGAAAGAACAGGCCTTCCTTCCCTTCAACATCCCCCGATGTCCCAGGATGCTGGGCGCCGCGCATATTGCGCCAATGCATTTTCTTTCTTTATAAAATCCATCCAGAGCCTCCATCAACGGCGCGCAAGCTTCCAGATTCTTCGTTCCCGGCATCCCGCCCGGTAAAACGATCATGTCTGTCGCCCCAAAATCTACTTCATGAAACAGTTTGTCCATCCGGACTGTTACGCCATGAGAACCGGCTACTTCATACTCTCGCGTAACGGATACCATATCCGTATCGATTCCCGCCCTTCTGAGCAGGTCAACCACGGCAAGCGCCTCGATCTCCTCATACCCCGGTGCAAAAAACACACATACTTTTCCCAATTTCATCCCTCTCATTCTGCCGCTTTGTGCGGCCGTGCCACAATCTCCCCAGACGGAAGATTCCTTCCTCTGTTTTTGTTTATATTTTACCACTTTATGGGGATTTTTAAAAGGAAATAAATCTTATAACAGTATTAAAAAACAATAAAATGTCAGACTACAAAGCGAAGCATCAAAAACCCTATTCGTAACAGGACGGAAATTGACTGTCGCACATAAGAATGATAAACTATACCTATACTAATCTCCATTCCGGAGCGTTTACGCGACGGGGCGACGCAAATATCAGATTTGCGTCTGCCATCGGGGCTATTTGTGATGCTCCGGCACAAATAGCCGATTGATAAAATCAGCTATCAAGCTGATTTTTCAATCTAATCCACCATGTCAGAGCAGTTTACTGCGATGACACGCGTCGGAAATTTCAAATTTCCGACTGCGATCAGGGCAATTTGAGGCTCTGCTTTAATAGGCGGCCTTTTTCCGCCGGCCAACAGAAAGGACAATGCAATGGAAATCGAAAGGAAATTTTTGATTATAGAACGCCCCTCCCTCTTAAGTTCTTACCCCGCTTACTGTATTGAACAGGCTTATTTAAATACGGACCCCGTCATCCGCATCCGTAAACAAGATGACGAATATTATCTGACCTATAAAGGAAAAGGGCTCCTTGCCAGGGAAGAATACAATCTTCCTCTCAACAAAGAGTCCTATGAACATTTGAAGCAAAAAGCGGACGGGACCGTTATTTCCAAAACCAGATACCTTATCCCTGTCGACAAACCGGAATTTTCCCCCGCCTTCCCGCTTACGCAACAGGAAGCCGGAACATCCCTGACGATTGAACTGGACGTTTTTAACGAGCCATTCCGTCCCCTCATCCTTGCTGAGATAGAATTTCCTTCCGAAAACGTAGCCAACGCATTTCTTCCCCCTTCCTGGCTGGGAGAAGATGTTACCTACGACCCCCGTTACCACAACTCATTCTTAAGCCGCACAAAAGGATATGTGTTTTAACGCACACCCTTACCCGGAATTCCTGGTAACACAGTTTTTGTCCCACGCGCTCCAGCGCGAGTATACAGACAGCCTCTTCAGGCTCCCTTCGGATGCAATACCGGCCCGCTGGAAGCCCGTATTGCCAATTCCGCAGGCAATACGATGTGTTCGCATGTTTTTCTTCCTGCAATAATGTCAAACAGGAGCCTTATCGTTTTTTCCGCAATCTCCTTTACCGGCTGCTTTATCGTCGTTATGGCCGGATTATAGTATTTCCCCACATCAATTCCGTCATATCCGGTTACGGATACATCTTCCGGTATCCGGCAGCCGGCCTCTATCAACGCGCTGCAGGCTCCTACTGCCAGAATATCCGCCGTCGCATAGACCGCCGTAAACTTTTCACCCGAAGCAATCAGTTCCTTTGTCGTAATATAACCGTTATCCATCGAATAATGTACAAGATCTTCTTTTACGCAACGGACCAGGCTCCGGCGGAACGGCACCCCTTTCTCCTCCAGAGCCTCTTTGTAACCCTCCAGACGAAGCTGGCCTATACTGTTGATTTCCGTCTCCGCCGAAAGGATGGCAATATCCCTATGTCCCAATTCCAACAAATAAGAAGTCATAATATAGCTTTCCTTCCTGTCATCTACCGAAACGCTGGAATACAATGCCCGATTCATATTCTCCGGAGTAGCTGCCCCTATAGTGCTGAATATATAAGGCACTGTCAGTTTGCTGATTTTCTCCTGGGAATGGAAAAAATAGCCGCCCAGGAAAATAATGCCCCTCAGCCTCTTTTCCTTTACCAGTTCCAAAGCAACGTCCACTTCATCTTCATCATATTCCACATGCTTTAATACGAGGGAATACTTTTTCTTTTGTGTTTCCTCCTCAATTATTTGTATCATATTGCTGAAAAGAGGGTTGGAAATACCCTTTACAAGAACTGCAATACATTTGGCGTCTGTCCGCTTTAAATTCCTGGCGCTGTTATTAGGCACAAATCCTACTTCCCGGATAACCTCCATAATCATATTCTTCGTTTCCTGATTGATGTCCGGATGATTGTTCATTGCCCTTGAAACCGTACTCACCCCGACGCCGCATCTTTTGGCAATGTCCTTGATCGTTATTTCAGGCATATCTCCCTACCTCCCTTGTTACTATCCCATTTACCGGGGCTTTTCACATCATGCCGGCACAGTATGCGCACAGCCGTTTTTATGCTTCGTCCCCTTCGGAAGGTTCATTTATGGAATGGGAAACCCTTAAAGGATTCCCCATTCCATAAAAACAGCTTCTATAATCTTCCATAAAGCTTTGTCATCTTCCGTATCCGTTCCGCCAGATTGCCATCCAACTGGCCTTCTTCCAAGCGCCACTTCCAGTTATTCCCCAAAGTAGACGGCGTATTGATCCTCGCCTCCGACCCAAGCCCCAGATAATCCTGAATTGGGATGATTGCCGTATCCGCCACGCTCGCAAGAGCTGCGCGGATAAATTCCCAATGTATATCCTTTTTTGTTTTTATGCCAAGATAACTTTTTGCAAAAGCCTTATCCTTCCTATTAAAAGAGCGGTACCATCCCATCGTCGTATCATTATCATGGGTTCCTGTATAAACTACTGAATTGTTCGTATAATTGTGCGGCAGATAGTCGCTCTCTTCCCTGGAATCAAAGGCAAACTGCAAAATCTTCATTCCCGGATACCCTGTCTTTTTCACCAGTTTGATTACCGTAGGCGTCAAAAAGCCCAAATCCTCCGCAATCACCGGCTTCTTGCCGATTTTCTCTTTCATTGCCTTAAAAATATCATAACCCGGACCTTTTTCCCAATGGCCGAATTCTGCCGTATCATCGCCATAAGGAATAAAATAATATTCGTCAAAACCTCTAAAATGATCGATCCGAACCACATCATACAAGCGGTAACAATAAGAAATCCTCCGCATCCACCACTCGTACCCCGTTTTCTTATGATACTCCCATTTATAAAGCGGGTTACCCCAAAGCTGTCCCGTAGCGGAAAAAGAATCCGGCGGGCATCCCGCCACGCCGATCGGCGTACATGTCTCATCCAACTGGAACAATTCAGGGGCCGCCCATGTATCGGCGCTGTCAAACGCCACATAAATCGGTATATCCCCTATTATACTGATTTTCTTTTTATTGGCATACGCTTTGAGCGCAAACCACTGGACGGCAAAAAGATATTGCTGAAATTGATAAAATCCTATCTCATCGGCATATTTTTCTTTATAGTGTTCCATCGCATCCTGTCTGCGCAGCCTGATGCCCTCATCCCATTCTATCCAGCTTGCCCCGTCAAAAGAGTTCTTCACCGCCATATACAGCGCATAATCATCCAGCCAGACGGCATTATCCTCTTTAAACTTCAAGAAATCCTCATTTTCCTGGATACCGCTTCTTTCATAAGCAATCTTAAGGATACGGAACCGCGATAAGTATATCTTCTCATAATCTACATAATTGCTGCTGCTCCCGAAATCACAAGCGCCGCACTCTTCCTCTGTCAGCCACCCTTTTTCGATCAGCGCTTCCAAATCAATATAATAAGGGTTCCCTGCAAAAGTTGAAAACGACTGGTAAGGGGAATCCCCATAACCTGTAGGCCCTAACGGGAGGATCTGCCAAAAGCTCTGGCCTGCGCTTTCTAAAAAATCCACAAATTCATATGCCTGTTTTGAGAATGTACCAATCCCATATTTTGATGGGATACTTGATACTGGTAATAAAATGCCGCCTTTCCTCATTATTAAATTATACTCCTTTCAAGGCCTTCCTCCGGTCAGCCTTTCACCGCCCCGGCAACCACGCCCTCAATAATATATTTCTGACATGTCAGATAGAAAATAATAATCGGGATGATGGATAGAACCAACATAGCCATCAACGCCCCCATATCCTTGTTGCCGTTAGACCCGACCAGCATTTGTACTACGACGGGAATCGTTTTATACTTTGTGCTGATACCGATGACGAGGTAAGGCAGAAGGAAGTCATTCCATACATGCATTGCATCCAGGATCGCTACTGTAATTGCCGTCGGTTTCAAAATCGGGAACACCACCCCGAAGAAAGTCTGCAGCGGAGTACATCCATCGATCATAGCCGCTTCTTCAATCTCCAAAGGTATTGACTTTACAAATCCGGCAAACATAAATACAGAAAGCCCTGCATCAAACCCCAAATACAGTATACACATACCCAACGGATTACGCAAATGAAATCTGTCCGCAAGGCTGGTCATCGTAAACATAACCATCTGGAAAGGGACTACCATGGAAAATACAAACATATAGTAAAGCGCATTGGAATAAACCGATTTTACCCTTGTTACATAGTAAGCCGTCATTGATGTAAAAAGCACAAGGAAAACAACGGAAACGATCGTTATAAAAAACGACCAGCCGATCGCGTTCAAAAGCCCTGTCTTCATAAGCCCGTTCGCATAGTTGGTAAGTCCTGCGAAGGTTTCCCCGTTCGGAAGCGAGAACGGGTCGGAACTGATAAAGAACTTTCCTTTAAAAGAGTTATTCAGGATGAATAATAAAGGATAAAGGATCGCCACTGCAAAAATTAATAAGAATACAAAAATAACTTTATTAGAAGCCTTGCTCTTTGCTGATACCATTATTGCTCTACCTCCTTACTCCTTGTAAAGGACAACTGTACTAAAGCAATTGCCACTACGATAATGAAGAATACTACTGCTTTTGCCTGGCCCACGCCTTCATATCCGGTCCTGCCGTAGAAGGTTTCATAAATATTCAAAGCCAGCATCTGCGTCTTCTTCATCGGCGCGCCATCCGTCAGCGCCTTATTCTGGTCGAACAGTTTGAAGCTGTTAGACAATGTCAGGAACATACAGATTGTAATGGATGACATTACCATAGGGACTTTAACCTTGATCAATGTCTGCCATGGAGTAGCTCCGTCAATCTTGGCGGCTTCGATCAATTCCGTAGGCACATTCTGAAGGCCCGCAATATAGATGATCATCATATACCCTACCATCTGCCAGTTCATCAAAAGCACCAAGCCCCAGAAACCGAATTTGGCGTTTGCTACAATCGTTGTTTCATATTTATATAAAACCGCATTGATCATTTGCTGCCATGTATAGCCAAGTACAATACCGCCGATCAGGTTCGGCATAAAAAATACGGTACGGAACACATTCGTCCCTTTTATCTTTCTTGTCAATAACAGGGCAATTGTGAAAGCTAATAAATTGATCGTTATTACGCTGACTACCGTAAAAGATGCCGTGAACCCCAATGCGCTCATAAATCCCTGTCCGCCGGAAAAAGCGTCCTGATAGTTTTTGAGGCCTACCCACGTTGCGTTGCTGACTGTCGTAAACTTACAGAAAGACAAATACACGCCCTGCACAAAAGGGATAAGAAAAGCAAATGCGAATGCAATTACTGTCGGCAGGGTAAAGATTAAAAAATATTTTTTTAATGTTTTTTCCATTGCTCATTCTCCTTTTGAACTATATCTCCATTTCATGTGCGTCCCTTTTACGCACCCTCCTCTTCCAACTCCACCTTAGCGAACGCCTTCAACCTTCCTAAGGTAGAAAAACACTTCGCAGCCGAGACTGCGAAGTGTTTTCTTACTCAACTTGCTCATCAATCAATATTCATCAAAACATACTGCTTAACGATTATAGTTATATATTTTATCTTTCCGATACTGCCTATAGCTTTATTTTAACCAAAGCCTTCTTATTCAGCAGTAGCCGCCTTTTCTTCTGCCCATCTTGTCACTACAAGGTCCTTCACATCATCCCATGTCATATTGCCATTGCAGTATTCCAATAAAGCTGCGCCGAAATCATCCTTGAACGCCTGGCTCGGGAAGGTTGTAAAGTTCCATGTTACGCTGTTCTTGCCATTCTCCATATAACGGAACATTTCCATTGCAAGAGGATCGGAAGGTTTCTCATCATCGCCGAATGTGGAGAACGGGGCTGCATTTCCTAAAGACTGCACCATGTATTCCTTACCAGCGTCAGAAGAAATCATCCAGTTTACAAAGTCAAGAGTTGCTTTCTGATCTGCTTCGGAAGCCTGACTGTTTACGCACCAGAAGTTTTCCGTACCTGTGCAAAGCCCCTGGTTTTCTTCGCCTGCAATACCTGTGTAAATAGGCATGAATTTAACATCTTCTTCTTTTACAGTGTTGCCTTCCACATCGGAGATCTGGCCCCATGCCCAGTTACCGTTCTGCACCATTGCGCACTGTCCAAGCGCAAACTCAGCCATAGAATCCGTTACGGCTTTGCTTCCTAACAATCCGGGAGCGCATGTGGAATTGTTGATGTACAGATCCCAGATGTTCTTGAAGTTATCGGAATATTTGAATGTGATTTCCGCCATATCGCCTACGTTGTTGTCTTTATATTCGTAGTAAACCGGAACGTTTGCAAGGTGTGTCTGCCATCTCCAGTCTTCGCCGGGAAGAAGGGATGTGGAAGCGAATACGCCCTGGATGCCCAGATCATCTTTCTTAGCCGTCATATCTTCCACTACTTCTTTTAATTTTGCGAAGCTGTTGATTTCGTCTACGCTTGCTGCCTTCGCGCCGTCTGTTGCGAAGTATGCCTGCATGATCGCATCATTGTAAATGATACCATAAGCTTCTACCGTATAAGGTACGCCGTATACGCCGCCGTCAGCCCCTGTTACTGCAAGGCCTTTATCGGACAATGCATTGTAAAGTTCGGAGTTGGTCAAGTCAAGGCAGTAGTCTTTCCAGTTCTGGTAACCTACCGGCCCATTGATCTGGAACAATGTAGGTGCATCTGTGCCAGCGATCTCAGACCTGAGCACTTCTTCATATGTACCGCTTGCTGCGGTAACTACCTTTACTTCCACTCCGGTCTCTGCGGTATATGCTGCGGCAATCTCCTGCCACTGCGCATCCACTTCCGGTTTGAAGTTCAAATAATATACTTTACCGCCGTCTGCAGATGCTGCCGGCGCTTCCGCTGCAGATTCCTCTGCTGCCGGCGCCTCTGCTGCAGGCGCTTCCGCTTCTCCTTCTGCCGCCGGCGCCTCTGCCGCAGGCGCTTCCGTTGCACCGCTTCCGCATCCAATAAGCATAGAGGAAACCATTGCTACACAAAGTAATGCACTAATCAGTTTCTTTTTCATAATGAATACTCTCCTTTAAATAGTTTTGTGTTTCGTGGATCCATCCCGGAACCCGGGATATCCACAAGTTCCCGCAGTCATCTTTCCCGTTACCTTCCCGCTTCTTATCCGCCGCGGATATTGGAACCGTTTTCGGTACCGTTATCGGCATCGTTCTCGGTAACGTTTCCGACTGTAGTTGTATAGTATCATTTCTCACCAATGTTTGCAAGTGTTTTTTCGCGTTGTTTCGTAACTTTGGCAAAAATAGTAAAAATGAAATGTGCGGTTTTGTGCATTATTTATATTTTTGTTAATGCAAAATACGTTGACCGACAATTTCCATTTGTCACAAGCCGTTATTTATGCTATACTACCCTTTGCTCAATGGAGCCAGCTTACTCTCAAATTTACAGGCTGTGCAAGAACGGAGATTTTTATGAGTATTTTAAATGTGGAAAACCTAACGCACGGTTTCGGCGACCGTGCTATTTTCGAGAATGTATCCTTCCGCCTGCTGAAAGGGGAGCATATCGGCTTAATCGGCGCAAACGGCGAAGGAAAATCTACCTTTATGAATATCATCACCGGAAAACTAATGCCCGATGAAGGCAAAGTAGAATGGGCGAAGCATGTGCGGGTAGGCTACCTGGATCAACATGCAGCCCTGGAAAAGGGAATGACGATCCGCGATGTCCTTTCTTCCGCTTTCTCCTTCCTGTTTGAAATGGAAGCAAGAATGAACGAAATCTGCGATAAAATGGGATCTGCCGGCCCTGATGAACTGGAAGCATATATGGAAGAGCTCGGCTCCATACAGGATATGCTGTCCATGCATGATTTTTATATGATCGATGCGAAAATCGAAGAAATTTCCAAGGCGCTGGGGCTGGACGGCATCGGCCGGACCGAAGATTCTTCCATCCCATCCGGCCTTAGCAAGGACGTGGACGATTTAAGCGGGGGCCAGAGGACCAAAGTGCTGATGGCGAAACTTCTGTTGGAAAAACCGGATATCTTATTATTGGATGAGCCTACCAACTATCTGGATGCAGAGCATATTGAATGGCTCAAACGCTACTTGAATGAATACGAAAATGCCTTCATCCTCATTTCCCACGATATCCCCTTTTTAAACAGCGTGGTCAATATCATTTACCACATGGACAATCGGGAATTGAACCGTTATGTAGGCAATTACGATAAATTTGAAGAAGTGTACGCCATGAAAAAATCCCAGCTAAAGGCCGCCTATCAAAAACAACAAAAAGAAATCGCAGATTTAAAAGACTTTGTAGCACGGAACAAGGCGCGGGTTGCCACCCGGAATATGGCAATGTCAAGACAAAAGAAACTGGATAAGATGGAAATCATCGAACTGGCTGTCGAACGGCCCAAACCGGAATTCCATTTTAAAGAGGCGCGCACTCCAGGAAGATACCTTTTCAAGACTGAAAAGCTTATCATTGGTTATGACAGCCCGTTGTCTTCCCCCCTTGACCTCTCCATGGAACGAGGACAGAAAATCGCCCTTACCGGAGCTAACGGAATCGGCAAATCCACTTTATTAAAAAGTATTCTTGCCCTGATCCCGCCGCTTTCCGGATCCGTAGAACAAGGGGATTATCTGCATATCGGCTATTTTGAACAGGAAATGCCGCAGGATGTTCCCACCACATGCATCGAAGAGATCTGGCAGGAATTCCCTTCTTACACCCAGTACGAAGTGCGTTCCGCTTTAGCCAAGTGCGGGCTGACCACCAAACATATCGAAAGCAAAGTAAAAGTATTGAGCGGCGGCGAACAAGCTAAGGTCAGGCTCTGCAAACTCATCAATCAGGAAACCAACCTCCTGTTGCTGGACGAGCCAACCAACCATTTGGATGCCGATGCCAAAGGGGAGTTAAGGCGCGCCCTTGCCTCCTACAAAGGCAGCTTTCTCCTCGTCTGCCATGAACCTGATTTTTATGAAGGTTTGGTTACGGATATATGGGACTGCACAAAATGGACTACAAAAATTTTTTAAAAAACAGGGCAGCGTTAATCCGCTGCCCGCTTCCTTGTTTTTCTTTTATCCGTTCCCCTTCTCAGCTTCACTGCCTGGTTTAAGGCATTTCCGCATCCTGCTTAAGGCACTCCCCATTCGTGGCAATCACTTCCTTATACCACCCAAAAGATTTTTTCCTGCTCCGCTTCAAAGTCCCATTTCCGGCATTATCCTTATCTACATAAACAAACCCATACCTTTTTTTCATCTCTCCGGTGGATGCGCTCACCAAATCAATCCAGCCCCAGGGTGTATAGCCAATCAATTCCACCCCGTCCTCTTCCACCGCTTTCATCATTTCCTTAATATGGGCTTCCAGATAAGCAATCCGGTAATCATCCCGAATACTGCCGTCTTCCTCTACTTTATCCACCGCTCCTAAACCGTTTTCCACAATAAAAAGAGGCTTCTGATAACGGTCATATAATGAATTCATCGTAATGCGAAGCCCCAAAGGGTCAATCTGCCATCCCCATTCACTGGCCTGCAAATATGGATTTTTTAAAGATTTAATCACATTCCCTCCCGTAGAAATGCCTGCATTGGGATCCGCGCTGGTCAAGCGGGAAGCATAATAGCTGAAAGCAATAAAATCAACCGTATTTTCCCTCAAGATCCGCTCATCCTCCGGCGCCATTTCCAGAACGATCCCATTCCTCTGCAGAAACTTCTTCGCGTAGGCAGGATAAGCCCCTCTGGATTGGACGTCAATAAAGAAATAATTGTTCCGATCTTTGGAAAGCGCATCCCAAACATCCGCAGGATTACAGGAGTAAGGATAAAACTGGCCGGCCGCAAGCATACATCCGATCTGAAAATCAGGGTTGATTTCATGAGCCAGTTCCGTTGCCATCGCAGATGCTACTAATTCATTGTGCGCGGCCTGATATTTAATCTGAAGCTCATTTTCACCTTCCCGAATAGAAATCCCGGCGCCCATAAAGGGCAAATGCATCAGCATATTAATTTCGTTAAACGTCATCCAATAAGTGACTTTATCCCGGAAACGCCGAAAGATTGCCTCGCAATAGCGCAAGTAGGCGTCAATCAGCTTTCTGCTTCTCCAGGAGCCGTATTTTTGTTCCAAATGAAGAGGAACGTCAAAATGACAAATCGTGACCACCGGCTCTATACCTGCCGCAAGCATCTCATTGATCATATCCTCATAAAATTTCAGCCCTTCCTCATTAGGTACTTCTTCCTCTCCTGTAGGGAAAATTCTCGACCAGGCAAAAGAAAAACGACAGCACCGGAATCCCATCTCCGCCATCAGGGCAATATCCTCTTTCCAGTGATGGTACATATCAATGGCCTCGCGGGAAGGATAATAAGCCTCTTCCGGCAAAGTTTTATAATCCTTTATTCCCAGCATAACCGCCCTGCGGTCTTCTCCCCAGGGGATCACATCCACCGTTCCCGGCCCTTTTCCACCATCCAGATATCCGCCCTCGCATTGATTCGCCGCCGTAGCCCCGCCCCACAAAAAATCTTTTGGCAAACTTCCCATACAACCATCTCTCCTTTACGAAATTGCATTTTTAACTTACAACCTTCAAGAAATCGCTTCCTGCTTTTATTTCCTGCCCTGCAACAGCCAGCACATCTCCATAATCGAAAGAATTGCTGATAATTACAGGAGTAATAACATCATAGCCTTCTTCCTTTATCTTTTCAAGGTCGGCTTCCACCAAAAGCGTCCCTATTTCCACCTTATCGCCGCTTTTTACATGCGCCTTAAAGTATTTTCCTCCAAGCTTTACGGTATCCAGCCCGACATGGATTAAGATTTCTACGCCATCCTCCGATTTTAAACCGACGGCATGAAGGGTGTCAAAAACCGTTTCCACCGTACCTTTTACGGGAGAAACTACCTTTCCGTCCGTAGGGATGATAGCCGCACCCTTTCCTAATATTTCTTCTCCGAACGTTGGATCGCTTACTTCGCTTAATGCGACTGCCTTTCCGGTTAAAGGTGCGCAGATCGTTACGGAACCGGTTTTTAAGATGCTTTTTACCTCCGTCTTTTCTGTTTTAAGCGCCGTTTCCTTTTTTTCACCGTCCTCTGCATCATCTTTAAATAAAATATAAGAAAGCGCAAAAGAAATTATAAATGCAATACCGGCTCCAATACATGCCAGATACAGATCGCGCAGGCTGTCTCCGCCAATATAACTGGGGAGGGTCATCAGTCCCGGTGAACCGCCGGAGTAATTGCGTACACGCATAATGCCCATAAAAAGCCCGCCTACGGCGCCGCCTGCCATAGCAGAGTAAAGAGGGGTCTTAAACCGCATATTGACGCCGTAAAGGGCAGGTTCCGTAATGCCGCAGACAGCGGTGATGCCTGCGGAAGACGCGAGCTGCTTCACCTCGGATACTTTGCTCTTAACCGCTACTGCAAGAGTAGCCCCGCCCTGAGCGATATTGGAAGCCAGATTTCCCGGGTAAACAATTGTATCATATCCTAACGTCATACGATTGTTTATCCCGATAGGGATAATCCCATAATGTGTCCCCGTCATGACAAGAAGCGGGAACAATCCTCCCAGAATCGTAGGCACCAGCCAGCTCGCATAAGTCTCCAAACCATTAATTCCGGATGCAATAATATTGGCAATAATATAACCTACCGGCCCCAACACTACCAAAGCCGCAACTCCGCCAACCAACACCGTAATCAACGGCTTGGTGAAGAACTTCACCGCTTTGGGGGAAACCCTGTCCGCAATGGGTTCTACAAGGGAAAGGAACCAGACGGATAAAATGATCGGAATAACCGATGATGAGTAGCTGGCATTATAAACAGGAAGGAAAAAGAGTTTGATCGCTTCCCCGTTTTCTTTGGAAGCCGTTACCATATTTACAAAATTAGGGTGCAGCAGAATCCCGCCTACCATCATAGCCAGATAAGGGTTGCATTTGAACTTTTTAGCCGCAGAGTTTGCCAGCAGGATAGGCAGAAAGTAAAATGCCGAATCCGCCATAAAATTCACTACCTGATAAGTCTGAGCATCGGTCGGCACCACTTTAAAAGCCACCAAAAGGGAAAGCACCGCCTTTAACATACCCGCCGCCGTAATCGCCGGCAGGATCGGGGTAAAAATTCCCGAAATAGTATCGATCAGCTTCGCTCCCAGCTTCCGTTGGTCTTTTTCCTGACCCGCCCCTTCTTCCTTTAAATTGCTCATTTCCATCAGCGGCCTATATACATTTGCCACATCGCTGCCGATAATTACCTGATACTGGCCGCCGCTGCTTACAACGCCCATAACCCCCTTCGTCCCTTTCAACACATCTGTTTTCGCCTTGCCTTCATCCTTCAGATTGAACCGAAGGCGCGTTGCACAGTGGGTCAGGCCGGAAATGTTGCCTGAGCCGCCTACGTTCTGCAGAATCACCTCTGCAAGTTTTTTGTAATCCATACCTCGTTCCTCCTTATTAATGTTTTGCAGCATCATGCCAATACCGTCATTTTGAATACAGACTGCCCGTTAAGATTTTGTCGTCACCCGGCGGATATGGATGGTCAGATAAATCAATTCGTCCTCCGAAAGATCCTGTCCGAATTCCTTTCTCATATAATCCCTCACTTTTAATGCACATCGATACTCGTTGGGATACTGCTCTTTCAGCATCAAAAGAAAGCTCTTCTCATCATCATTGATTTCCATTCCGCTGAACACTCGCTGCACAAAAAATTTCAAATGAGTGATAAAACGCTCATAATGAAGGGAATATTCATCCAGTTCCATCTGGAAATGATATTTCACAATGGTTAAAATCTGCTGGATAATTTTTGCAGCCTCCGCCGTCTGCTCCATCCCCGCAAAATCCATTGTCGCATTTACCAAATGAAGGGCGATAAACCCCGCCTCATCTTCCGGCAATACGACGCCAAGACGCTTTTCAATCATGGCAAGGGCTTCCTTTCCCACCAGATACTCATGATTATAGAAGCGCTTGATTTCCCAGAGAAGTGCATTTTTCAGAGACAGCCCCTGCTGAATACGGCTAATGGCAAAGCTGACATGATCCGTGAGCGTCAAATAAATATTGTCATTCAGCTTTTTCCCCAGCGACGCCTTGGCATAACTAATGATATCGTTAGTCAATTGAATATGCTCCAAAGGCACCTTCTCCAACAACTCGGTCAGCTTATTGGAAGTGGTCTTGTCGATATTGGTATAAATCTTCTCAATCAGAGAATCATCCACTTCATCCCCCTGCTTCTTCTTAAATCCAATGCCGCATCCCATAACCAGCACTTCCTGGTTTTTTGCATCATAAGATTTTATAATATTATTGTTGATGACCTTTACGACCTTCATTCCCATCTGCACCGCCGTTTCTTTGGGGTAGAACAAAATGCCTTCGGCATTGTGTTCAGAAGAACCTTCGGTTCTTCGTCAATTTATGTCCGTCTGACGACGGAATTTCCTATAAAGGAACAAAATGCCTTCGGCATTGTGTTATTTATGACCGTCTGACGACGGGATTCCCTATGATACAAAAAAAGGCTATACCTTCCCTTGTATCGATCCTTCAATCGTTAAGAGAATGGTATAGCCTGCCTCACCAGTAACAATCCATCTATATAACTATATGCATTTTATCACATTATAGTTTTTCTGTCAATGATTATTCTAACAGTTTGGCTTCCTTTTTAGTAAAAATCTTTTTATTTCAACTTCCAGATATCCCTGTTGTATTCCGCAATCGTCCGGTCGGATGAGAAGAACCCGGCTTTTGCAATATTGACAAGCATCATTTTCTTCCATTTCTGCCGGTCTTCATAATCCTTAAATATCCTGTCCTTAGCCGCTATATAATCTTCCAGATCCAACAAGGTCATAAACCAGTCTTTATTTAAAAGTTCTTTATACAACCTTTCCAGGTTTTCCTTATGCCCTGCCTTAAGCGCTTCTTTGCTTACGATGAAGTCAACCGCTTCCTTAATGACCGGGCTGTTTTCATAATATTCCTTGGAAACATAATCGGCTTTTGCATAATGCCCAATCACTGTTTCCGACTTCTCTCCAAAAATATAAATATTATCATCCCCAACCAATTCATGGATTTCCACATTCGCCCCATCGGACGTTCCAAGCGTTACCGCACCGTTTAACATAAATTTCATATTGCCCGTACCCGAAGCTTCCTTGGACGCCAATGAAATCTGTTCGGAAACATCGCAGGCCGGTATCAGCTTCTCCGCATAACTTACATTATAATTCTCTACCATAAGCAATGTCATATAAGGGCTGACTTCCGGATCTTTATTGATTATCTCCTGCAGCACAAGCAGCAGATGGATAATATCCTGGGCTATCACATAAGCCGGGGCCGCTTTCGCCCCAAAGATAAAGGTAAGCGGCGTGGAAGGCTTCTTTCCGCCTTTGATTTCCAGATATTTGTGAATAATGTATAAAGCGTTCATCTGCTGCCGTTTATATTCGTGCAGCCTTTTTACCTGGATATCAAAAATCGAATCCGGATTCAGGACCACGCCCTCTGCATCCTTCACATAAGCAGCCAGCTCTTTCTTTTTCTCCGCCTTAATCTGCGCCAGTTTATCAAGAACCTCCTGATCATCGGCAAACTCTATCAGCTTCTCCAGTTTATCCGCGTCTTTCTTATAACCGTCGCCAATTGTAGCGGATAAAAACTCTGCCAATTCCCGGTTGCAGGACAACAGCCATCTGCGGAACGTGATGCCGTTTGTTTTATTATTAAATTTCTCCGGATATATCTTATAAAATGCGTGCAGTTCCGTATCCTTTAAAATATCCGTGTGGATAGCCGCCACCCCGTTTACCGAAAAACCATAATGGATATCTATATGGGCCATGTGTACCCTGTCGTCTTCATCAATAATCTGTACTGTCTCATCCTCATATTTTTCACGGATCCTCTTATCCAGCTCCTTGATCACCGGCACAAGCTGAGGCACTACCTTTTCCAGATATTTTAACGGCCATTTTTCCAATGCCTCCGCAAGAATCGTATGATTCGTATACGCGCACGTCTTGGACACTACCTCAATGGCCTCATCCATGGTAAATGCTTTTTCTTCCACAAGAATACGGATCAATTCCGGTATTACCATTGTTGGATGGGTATCATTGATCTGGATCACCGCATGATCGTACATTTTTCTCAGATCGTATTTTTTTTCTTTCATTTCCCGTAAAATAAGCTGCGCCGCATTGCTGACCATAAAATACTGCTGATAAATACGCAGCAGATTGCCCGCTTCATCAGAATCATCCGGATAAAGGAATAACGTAAGGTTTTTTTCAATCTCTTCTTTATCGAAATCAATCCCTTCTTTTACAATGCTTTCATCCAACGACTCTATATCAAACAGGCGCAGTTTGTTTACTCCGTTGTCGTAACCTACGACATCAATATCATACAGCCGGGATGTGACCTTCTTCTTCCCGAAATGCACATCGAAGGTTATATCCGTCTTTGTCAGCCATGAGCGGTTTTCAATCCATTCATTTTTCTCCGCCGTCTGAAGCTTATCCTTGAATACCTGCTTAAACAAACCGTAATGATAATTCAGGCCAATGCCTTCCCCCGGAAGCCCCAGAGTTGCAATGGAATCCAGAAAACATGCCGCCAGCCGCCCAAGCCCGCCGTTGCCCAGCGAAGGTTCCGGTTCTATTTCCTCTATCCTGGCAATATCCTTTCCTTTCTCCTTCAGGATAGAAGCCGCCTTATCGTAAATCCCCAAATTGATCAAATTGTTGGAAAGCAGCTTCCCAATCAGGAATTCTGCCGAGATATAATATATCTTCTTTTCCCCTTCAATATTTTTTGAAACGCTCATCAATCTCTTCGTAAACTCCAGCAGACAAAAGTAAACTTCCTTGTCTTCCAATTCTTCCAATGTTTTCCGGAACATATCGCCTGCCAGTTCTTCCAACTGCTGTTCCATGTTCAAAACCAACACATCTTTCTGCATATTTGTTTGCTGTGACATTTTTTGCTCCTCCTGCATACTAAAATAATGTTCCCGGCCATACAATCAGGCTGCGTTGGCCGTTAATAAAAATAATTTCATTCACTGCTGCCCATCCGCATCATTTGTTTATTCATCCCTATATAGTAAATTACCACAGGAAAACGTTTTCTACAATCGTCAAATTATACATTTTTTTCTATATTTTTTGTGACATTTTTCTAAAATATGGACTTAACATATGATATCCAAGTATTGCATACGGACGATACGATAATCCAAAACCCTTTTTCTCCCCTCTCCCCCGTTTAAAAGGGAATAGAGTTCTTCCACCGCCGCCTCAGATATTTCTGCAAATCCCTGTCTTACCGTATTCATTTGCTTTCCGGCATAGCCCATCAGGGTAATCCCGTCAAAGCCGCATACCGGGCGGAAAATATCCATCTCCATCAAGGCCCTCATGGCGCCGATGGCCATTAAATCGGAGGCGCATACCAAAACATCTTTTCCTTCCGCATAATCAAATGTGATCTCCCTCGCCTTCCGTTCGGAAAAATCACCCTCTTTGACGAGAAGCTCAAGATCCAGCTCCCTGGCCAATTCCCGGATGCCTTTTAACCGCTGCTCCGTCACATAACCGTTTTTTTTGCCTGCTATATAAAGAATGCTTTTACATTGATTATCCACAATCGTCTTCTTCGCCACCTCATACTGCGCCATCTCCTGATCTATGGATACGCATGAAGTATTCTCATTCACAATCGGCGCATCCACCACGACCGCCTTAAATACCTGGGAATGGATCAGCCCTTGCAGTACGTTGTCGTTTTTGGATAAGCCATAGATGATAATGCCATGGATGCTCTGCGAATGCAGATAACGTATGATCTCCTCCTCCGACTGGCCTTCAAACATAGAAAAGAAAAATGTGTTCACATCTAATCCCAATTCCGCCGCTTTATTGATCGCACCGGAAAGATAACGCATATCAATTTCATCGATGGCCTGGGTGCGGGTATTCAAATTAATCAACAAAGCCACCCGCCCCGCCTGCTTGGAGGACAAGGCCGCCGCCACGGAATTAGGCAGGAAATTCAACTCTTTTACCGCATCGTTTACTTTCCTTTTCGTTTCCTCACTTACATTCGGATAATGATTGAGGACTTTTGAAACGGTAGATATCGCTACTCCGGCGTGCCTTGCCACATCTTTAATGGAAACCATCGGGAACACTTCCTTTTCTTTTTCTATTTGGAAATCGTTTTCTTTACTATATTATAACAACCCCACGGAAATGTCCAGTGCTTTTTTACAGCTTCTTCCATATTTCACAAGCGTCCATCCCATCCGCTCCATTGCTATGCCAATGGAAGCAGGACGCTCCAATCAACATGCCCGCGGCGGCAACCAAATGCCTGCAAGCAGCCGCTTGGCCCGTTGCTGTCGGGAATCGGCGTTCTGACGCCTGCATCAAAGGCAAAAATACCTATATTGTTACATCTATGCTTCCGCCTTCCACCGTCGCAGGGACTTCCGGCATCCCCGCCTGTATTTCTATCCCTGCCAATTCCAGGGATACGCCGCTTTGCCCTTCCCGCCTTTCTTTTTCCAGTTCATTAAAAAGAGCTTTCAGATACTGCATATCCGCTTCCGTTATTTTCCTAAGTTCCTTTGCCCTATGTTTTTTCTTTAAAAGTTCCAGATCTTCAGGATCCATGTCTTCATAGGAGACGGCTGTCAATTCTTCCAGCTCTTCCAGGCTTTCCAATTCCTCCAAAGTCTCTTCCAGTTCTTCCATGAACCTTCTCATTTCTTCGCTGTCCATTTCCACACTGTCTGCAATTTCCATGTTCTCCTTACGGATTTCATCCCTAATGCCGTCCTTATTCTCATCCTGTTCCCCTTCGCAAGGCCCTCCCTTTTTCCCCCGTTCTTCTTCCTGCAGATGCCTTACCTTTTTTCTGGCTACCTGCGCAATCTGCTCTGCATGCATGATCGCCCTTCTCACCTTATTTTCGTCATATTCGCCGCTTCTTAACTGACGGTAAAGTAAAGCCACCTTTTGAAACGCCCTGGCAGTTACCTGCTTTGCGCTCACAGATGTTTTCGCCCTGATTAACTGCCCTGATATTTCCCTGTGATTATATACCAGTTTTTTCTTTTTCTTCTTCTGCTGTTGGGAAGTTTTTACTGTTCTTGCTGCAGTTCCGTCTGCGCGCTTTGAAACAGCCGTTCCCATGCCAGCCCCGCCGATTCCCATCATTCCCATACGACCATCCTCCTTGATTGCTACGGGCAGCAAGCTGCACTGATATGCCTAACATCCCGACACTGCAATGCCTCCATCCCATAATGCCTCAATGCCGCAATTCCTCAACACTGCAATGTCCCGGCGCCGCAATCCCTCAATGCGGTAATGCCTCAACGCATCATATGCCAAACCTTCCTTTGGACAAAAGGGCGGCCGCCGCAAAGATGCATTCCTTACTGTTTACTATTATCTATATCGGCAGATTTTTCCTGTTTCATAATGGAAAACGGCTTATTAACGCCTAACCGTCCGCCCTGATACGTTCTACGATACTTTGTTTCTCCATCGGCTTTAACATAATCCCCGGAATGCATATGCCTGCCGTCAGAAGGATCGGAATAATGAATGCAAGCGGCCAAAGGGTAAAATGGTACGTAAAAAACCATAAGGCAGACAATATCCTTCCCGCTATGAGAAACGACATCCCTGCACCCAGGACAAGGGCGGCCGCCCCCGCCGCAGAAGTATAAAAAAACCCTTCCATAACCAACATTTTCCTTAACTGCCCTGCCGTCATGCCGACAGCCTGCAGGACCGCAAATTCCCTGCTCCTTGTAATTATGCCGGTAAGCATGGAATTTATAAAATTCAAAATGCCTATCAGCCCGATAATAAAGCTAAGCGCACCGCCTATCAAAAGTATCATATTCCTAAGTCCTTCAAATTCAGCTTTGCTGGCTGCTTTTGAATGATAATTCATCATCGGCTCATCATTCCCGGTATAATCCTGTAAAAAGGATTCCATCCCTGCCTCCATCCCGTCCTGCACATTGAATACATAACTCATGATCCCGGGCCGGGCCGTCATTTGCAAATAAACTTCTGCCGGAAGATAAAAACTATAATTATAACCGACTCTGCATGAATTGGTATAATACCCCACTTTTACTTTCGCCATTACTTCATATTCATAAGTCATTGGCTCGTTCTCACCGCGTATATCCGAAGTCCCTTTATAATTATGAAGAATAACCTTATCCCCAATATTATAGTGGGAAGACTCCCAATACGGCTTCCCGTCATCATCACAGTTAATGCCTTCCAATATATACTTTCCCGTTTTTAGTTTTTCTATATCAATCTCTCCCTCAATCACTTCCAGATTCCCCAGCGGGAAATCTTCCATGCCGTAAACAGCGCACGGATCGGTCCCATCTGACAATGGATTCTCCTGATACAAGGACGCCCCCTTTTCCACCGGTTCTACCGTAAAGGCCTCCGCATCCCTGATATTGCTATATATCCTGCCCCCTTCTTCTATCCCGGGGGCTTCCATAATGGCGTTAATCATACTTTCCGGCACGGACTCCTCAAAGCCGGAATACATATAATTAAAATAGGACACATGGGCCACCATAAAATCGCTGTCCAAAAACTTGGAAAGATATTTATCCATATCAAATCCAATGGAAAAAGTATAAATGGTATTGAACAGCACAAGGCTTAGCGCCATGGACAATACCACGATCATCGTCCGTTTTTTATCCCTTCCAAGATTAGCGGCCGCCATGAAAGATATTCCGGAATGGAATAATACACGCTTTATGCCTCGCGCCCTGCTTCCATCCGGCAAAGCGGCATAATCGGCTTCTGTCCCTTTCTGCTTTTTTACGGCAGCTTCATTCCTGCCTTCTTTTTTCCCCCATCTAAGTCTGCGGCTTTGGACGCTGCCTCCTTCCGTATAACGCACCGCTTCCACCGGCGATACTTTTGCGGCTATTTTTCCCGGTTTTGCCGTACTGATCGCTACCGTAAAAAGGGAGAAGATGCCGCTTCCTATAAAAATCAAAGGGTTGGCTGACGTAAATGCCGCATAAGTCCCCCCGTCGGCTATGACCGCTTCCGTAATGACGGGTACCAGCCCGCAGCCGACCAGGTACCCGGCAAGCAGGCCGACAGGAATACCAATGCCGGCAAGCCGCAAAGCCTGCCTGCAGATTATCTTTTTCATCTGTTTTCCGGTAGCGCCTATGGTTTTTAATAAACCATAAAACCGGATGTCTCTTACTACGGAAATCTGGAAAATATTATATATGATCAGATATCCCGTTAAAACGATGAGCCCGGCCGCCGCCGCCATTGCCGCCGCCATGCCGGGATCCATATCGAAATTAGCTGAAATGTACGACCAGTTTACATTATTATTAATAAAATTGCCTGCATTTTCATCCATGGAAAAACCGCTTTCCACAATAACCCTCTCCATCTTTTTCTCCAAATTCCAGGAATTGCGAAACATAATGTAGCTGTTGATCACCCCTGTCAATTCATAATTATCTTTATAACTGTTATAAAGTTCATCCATATGGGCATCCACATATGCCTTAGAGGTTACCATTATGGATATCTGAAAGACCGGGTCCGCCTCCCACCAGCCGGAAAGCACAAAATCCCGGCTCACTTCTTCCCCATGGATAAGCAGCCTCAAAGTAACCGGTGCGCCAACCTCCCGCCGGATGCCAAGCATTTGAATGGCCCTGGTATCCATCATAATTTCATTTTCCTTTTCCGGTTTACGCCCCTCTTCCGGTTCACAAAAACCAAGTTTTATACCGACATCATCCATATAATAAAGTTCCGCACGGCGTTTCAACAGTTCCTCATTGAGCACCTTATCGCTTAATATACGGTTATAGGAAATCTCTTCAATCAATCCATGATCTTTTACTTTTTCATACTCTTCATCGGTAATATATTTTAACGCCCCCATTCCATCGCCTCCGGCCTGTCGCATAGTCTGACGCTGGAAGTTTTCCACCATGCCGCTTCCAATCGTAAAAACTGCCGTAAACAAAACAGAAGTCAAAGCGATCGCGATTGCCGCAATCAAATTCCTCGTCCTGTTAGCGGTAAAGCTTCTGTCAGCAATCCGCCTGACTGCCTTTCTATTTTTTACCCGAAACATAATACATCGGCCCCTTTCTTTTTTATTCCGCAAAAATATATGTTTTAACGTACGCTTATGCCAAAACGCAGCAACAGCCATCTTCCTTTCGCGTGTGGTGCGCATCCCCCTTTGCGCCGCCTAACCTGCAATTTTCCCATCTTCAATACGGACGATACGGTCCGCCATCTGTGCAATCTCCTCATTATGGGTTATCATTACCATCGTTTGTTTAAATTTTTCACTGGTAACTTTTAAAAACCCCATTACATCCTGGCTGGTCTTGCTATCCAGATTGCCCGTCGGTTCATCCGCCAACAAAATGGCCGGTTTGGAAGCCAATGCACGGGCAATCGCCACCCTCTGCTGCTGCCCTCCGGAAAGCTGGTTCGGCCTCCTGTCCGTCTTTCCCTCCAGCCCAAGCGTATGGATGATCCTATCCATATACTTTTTATCCGCTTCCTTTCCGTCCAGCTCTATAGGCAGGACAATATTTTCGTAAACATTCAGTACCGGGACCAGATTATAACTTTGAAAAACAAACCCAATTTTCCTGCGCCTGAAAATAGCCAGGGCATCGTCTTTTAGGGAAAAAATATCCTTTCCCGCCACTTCCACGCTCCCGGCCGAAGGCCGGTCCAAGCCTCCAATCATATGCAAAAGCGTCGATTTTCCACTGCCGGAAGTCCCTACGACCGCCACAAATTCCCCGCTTTCTACTGAAAAGTCCACTCCGTCCAATGCTTTCACAGCCATTTCGCCGCTCCCGTAATATTTTTTTAAACCTTTTGTCCTTAGGATTTCCATAACCATCTTCCCTTCCTTTGGCTTTTTATCTTTTCATATGCCATTATACCCAGCGATTCTTTCCAGAATCTTTCCGGAATCTTTCAATTTTGAAAGAATTGCTCCGGATGGGCCTTTTGACGCCCGAATCCTATGATATAAAAACGCCAGGCATCTTATGATATTCTGATGCCTGGCAGTCATCCATTATAAATCAGACTTCGGAAGGAAGACCGAAAACAAGGAACCTTGTCCCAAGCGGGAATCGACCTTAATATAACCCCCTTCCCTGCTGAGAATCTCTCTGGCAAGATACAGCCCGATCCCCGCCCCGCTTTCCCCGCTCACCGCTGAGGAGCGGTAAAAACGGGTAAATATCTTCGCCGTTTCCTCCTCTTTCATCCCTATACCTGTATCTCTAACGTCAATGCGTACGAACATTTCATAATTCCTTACCGACACTTCCACCGTTCCGCCCTCGGGCGTATATTTTATCGCATTATCCACGAGATTGGACACCGCTTCCAATGTCCATTTGAAATCGAAACACGCCTCAAACCCGGATGCATTCCCAAGCAGGAAGGATATCCCCTTTTGCTTCGCGGCCATATCAAAATCCAGTTTTTCCAACAAACTGTCTATCCTGTTTCTCTGCGGTTGCACCACTATCATACCGCTTTCCAGACGTGAAGTTTTTACAAGGAACTGAATCAGGAAGTTTAACTTCTTTACCTGTTCTTCTATCTGAAGCACAATATTTTCCGCCCCTTCATCCAATCCTCCGTTTTCTTCCAAAAGCTGCGTATAAAGCAGCATATTGGCTATCGGGGTTTTGGTCTGATGGGAAATATCGCTTATCAAAACTTTAATCTTTTCCCTCTCTTCTTCGATCTGCGCCCTCGCTGTCTCCCCGTAAGAAAGATACTGGAACATCTGGGCCTCCAAACGGGAAAGCCGTCCTTCATCATACACTGTTTCCGTAAACGTCCCCGTTTTTGCCGATTCAATCATATGTTCTATCCGGTTCCACGTCCTGTCCGCTTTATAATACAAAATGCCAAAAGCAAGCATAAATATACCGGCCGCACACATACAGAAAAGAAACCTCCCCAAAATGCCGCCCTCCTTCCTTCGCCTTGAGTTTCACATATTGCAATCCTTTCCGTTTTCCCATACATACCCAATCCCGTACACAGTCTTGATAGGAATGCCCGGGAGCTTGGAACGAAGACGGTTCACCGCCACCGATAACGCGTTCTCCTCCACAAATTCCGCACCGTCCGTCCAAATACGGTCAATCAACATTTCACGGGAAAGCGTAATCCCTTTATGGGATACGAGAAGCTTTAACAGCCTCTGTTCTGTCTTGCTCAATTCTACAGGATTCCCGTCCGCCAAAAAGACCATCTCCCCGAAGTCAAAGGAAAAACCATTTTGTTCAAAAAGCTCTTTCCTGCTTCCGTCCTGATACATACCGCTTTTCTCCTCCTGCCCGGGCTTTCTGCGCAGGATGGCGTTTACCCTGGCTCGGAGCACCATCAACGAGAAAGGCTTTGTAATATAATCATCCGCCCCTGTCTCCAGCCCTGCTACAATATCAACCTCCATATCGTTGGCCGTCAGGAAGATAATGGCCACTTTACTCTTTTTACGTACTTCCCTGCAATAATCCAGGCCGCTCCCATCCGGCAGATTGATATCCAAAATAATAAGGTCTATGCTTTCCTCAAACAGGCTGCGCGCCTCGGCGATGCTGAACGCCTGAAGGATATCCTCCCCGTGAAACGACAAGGCTATCCCATTATTCAAAGCATGGTCATCCTCTACAATAAGGATTTTCATTTCCGTTCCTCCTCTATTTCCCATTCGGCTCTAATAGACTTTAAAACCGTAAAGACCCTTGTTTAGCTATTGCTCAACAAGGGTTCTTTGACAGTTCTGCCCCGCAGATTATTGCGGGATATTGTTTATCTTTCCGGATCCGAAATATTATCCACCACATTTCCTTCCTGATCAATCCTGTCCCTGTATTTTACACGATAAATCCGTCTCAAAGATTCATTGATCCGGTCTTCCGTGATAACGCCGTCTCTTACCGCAGACAAAACGCCTTCATACGCCGCCTGAAAATCATCCGGCATTAAAATCATATCCGCTCCCGCCTGCAAAGCCATGACAGCCGCCTCTCCAGGTTCATAGCGTTCCGTAATCGCCGCCATATTCATTGCATCTGTAATCACAATCCCATTATACCCCATTTCCCCCCTCAACAAGTTTGTAATTACTTCCTCCGATAATGAACACGGCCTGTCATCCCCTGAAAGGCCCGGCGCAGATACATGGCCTACCATGACAAGATGGGCTCCCGCATCAATCCCTGCACGGAATGGGATAAATTCCGAAGCCCTAAAGTCATCCGCCGCCTTATCTAACGTTGCCGTTCCCTCATGAGTGTCTTCCTCCGCCGCCCCTATTCCGGGAAAATGCTTTAAACAGGAACTGACCCCTGTATCCTGCAGCCCGCCGACCAAAGCGGAAACCATATCTCCTACCATGGCAGGGTCGCTTCCAAACGAGCGTTTTCCAATCGCAGAAGCAGATGCGTCTGTTACAATATCAGCCACCGGCGCAAAATCCAAGTTGAAACCAAGCTCATAAAGATAAGAAGCGATTTCAGCCCCTGCATGATAGGCTGCCATCGCATCCCCCCCGGCGCCGATATCTGCCATATCCCCTACCTGCGCCACCTCTAAGCTGCTCCCTATCCGCCTCACCGAACCGCCTTCTTCATCCACAGCTAAAAAAATAGGATATTTGCTCATGCCGGCAGTTTTGGCCAGCATCCCTTTTAGCTGATCTTTATCAATAATATTCTGGGCAAAATAAACCAGTCCGCCCACTGCGTACTGGTTTAAAGCCTCCTGTGTCGTATCCCCTGCAGTAATGACTTTCCCCACTCCTGTGATAGATTCCGGAGTCACAATAAATAACCCGGCCACCCTGTCCTCCAAAGGCATTGGGGCAATTGCCGTCTCCACAATTTCTTCCAGCCAGTCCACTTCCGGCGCCGGTTCCCCCTCTACCTGCTCCGGAGGTTCCACCACTGCATTTTCATCCCCTGTCTGATCCATCTCTTCAAGCTGTTCCGATTCCTGCGACTGCTTCCGCTCCCCAAGTATCTCCATCAATTTCTTTGCCCCAATCACGGCTCCCACAACCAACGCTGCAAAAAAAACGCCCACTGTTATATAAGCTATGATTTGGTTCCTAATCCTTCTTCTTCTTCTGTACAACCGTCTCTCATCAAATTCTCTATCTCTGCTTTCTTTCATACCTTACCCCGTAAAAACAATATATATCCTATCATAACCTATTTGCATGAAAATTTCCACATATATTTCCAGACTTTTGCATCCAAGCAAATACCCATGAAAAAAATAAGAGAGGATATCAATCGTCCGATCAATATCCTCTCTTAAACTATGCTATCCAATGGCCTTTTCCTCCATTCCTTATTTTTTATTCAGTTTTATTCATTTTTCTCTTTCGTACTTTTTCCATTTTTCTTTTGTACTGCCTGTACTGTAACGGCTGATAATCTTTTCTATCCAGTGCTTGCTGCCTCCTGCCATAGACTTTATCTTTTGTCCTTCGTTACCTTTTCTTATGTACTCAACTACGATATCTTTTGTTTACCCATTCTTTTGTACATCAAATGAATGAATCAGCTTAAGTTTTTGTTGGACCGTACCTCCCTTTCTTTTGTTTTATCTATGTAAATTTCTTTTGTTTATGGTCTTATTATAACGAAGCAAATTTAATTTGTCAACACATTTTTTCAAAAAAATATAATTTTTTTCATATTTTTTCTTTTTATTCCATATTATGAAATTTTTATTTATTATACGACAAATTTAGACATCAATTATTGTCATATTTTGCCGGATAACAAGACGAAAGAATATGAAATCCTTCAGACAGCCCTCCAATGCCTGTTTCGCCGACGCACCTCTTCCATAGCAGCCCGGACGCGAAAAACCATCCACATTTATAAAGAGGGCTTTTGACACCTGAATCCGTATTTAGTATAATTAGGACAGATATTGCATAAATTCTAAACGCAGCCATACGAATCCGTACTGCTGACGCACTCTATATTTAAAGGAGGGATCCCTTATTCATAATCCTTTTTTAGCCGGAGGCACTCTTAGCACAAATGCTTCCATCAATAAACTTATGATAGCAAAAATGCCGATATGTTCTGTTTCCCAGCCTCTTGCCGGGAAAAGCGCCCAAGACATTTTTTCCACCAGCTTATTTATCCGGGAAATCAAAAACTCTGCCGACAGGCTACAGCTTGATGTTTCCTCCCTTGAAGAAAAATCATTGCCGCTTTATCTGGAAAACAGCTTAGAAAGCAGCAGCCCTTATGTCCGGGCGGCAGCGCACGATATCTTGAAGCTTTTCGGGGAACGTCTCGCCGTCATTTTCCTTTGCTTAAAAGAAGGTTCCCCCGAGAACCGTATGGCCCGTCCCGACTGGACGGACAAAGAATGGGCATACTGGAATTCTTTAAAACGCATTATACTGGTAGGCGGGCTTGCCAGCCCTCCGCTTGGGGAGCATCTCAAATATTATGTGGAACAGGTCTTCAAATCTTCCGGCAAGCAGCCGTATGCTATCATCCTTGGCAAGGACTCCACTTATGCCGGCCTGCGCGGCTGTGCCACTTATTTAAGGAATTCCCCGGAGAACATACAAGATGGCGCCTTGGAAAACAGTCCTTCTTCTCATGTGAATCTGATCTTCGATTATGGGCAAAGTTTTATCAAGAGAAGCTATGTAGTCATGGAAGGGCAGGAATTAAAAGATATCGTTATTTTAGGAAAAACCCTGTCCCGGCATGTGGACTGGGATATCCAGGATCCTGCACTGGAGGAGGCAGAGGCCCATGCCCTCAACCAATACTTCCTGGAAACCATCGACCGCACCGTCAGGGAAGTAGAAGCCCGCAGTCTGTCTATCCGTCCCCATATTATCCTAAGCATCGCCAATTATGTAAAAGACGGAAAGATTGCCAACCGGGGAGGCTATGGGAAGCTGCGGCTGATCGCGCCTGACTATGCCAGCTATCTTTCTTCATGTCTCAAAGAATATTTCGGCAGGGATTTTTACTTTACATTGCTTCACGATGGAACCGCCATGGCCGCCGGATATGCCGACTATCAACAGTCCGCCTGCATTTCCCTTGGTACCGCCTTTGGCGTGGGGTTCCCGGAAACTTAAGAAAACATGGAATAGGAGGTATCCATATGACACACAGACAAGCTGCCTTTGCAGCATCAACAGAAACCATTATTAAAAATCTGGAAAAACGGGGGATGGAAGGATATTTTTTTGAAGATTCCGCATCCTGCACCGATGCTATCCTCGCCTCCATACCAGAAAACAGCACCATCTCATGGGGAGGCAGTGAATCTATCAAGCAAGCCGGCCTGATGGATAAGATACGCCAGGGAAATTACAGGCTCATCGACCGTTTCAGCGCTCCTTCCCCGGAAGAAGCGAGAAATCTGTATGCCCAATCGGTGCTTTCCGACTATTATCTCATGAGTTCTAATGCAGTAACATTAAACGGGGAGTTGGTCAACATAGACGGCAGCGGCAATCGTGTGGCCTGCCTGATCCACGGACCCAAGAATGTGATCGTAATAGCCGGGATGAATAAAATAGTCACGGATATCAATTCCGGCATTGACAGAGTGCGCAACTTTGCGGCCCCTCCCAACGCCGTCCGCTTAAACCGCCAGACGCCATGCCATACTACCGGCATGTGCGGCGACTGCCTTTCCCCCGACTGCATGTGCAGCCAGATCGTCATTACCCGCCGCAGCGGCATCAAAGGAAGGATTAAAGTCTACTTCGTCGCACAAGAACTGGGGTATTGACCCATACCATAAAAGAGTGTGCGTAAAAGCGCACACTCTCATTTAAAATCCCTGGCCGCCCATCCCGTCCGGCAGACCGGGTTCTTTTATTTTAACGGATATCGATCCGTCAACTCCTGCACAATCGCCCTTGCCTCCGGTATCTTTGCTTCCCCGCCTTTTATTACAAGGGAAATCGCTTCCGCAATCCTGTCCATATCCGCCACTCCCATTCCCCTGGAAGTCACGGCCGGCGTCCCAAGACGGATACCGCTTGTCACAAAAGGGGATTTGGGGTCATTCGGAATCGTGTTCTTATTTGCAGTAATATGCGCTTCGTCCAAAAGCTTCTCCACCGCTTTCCCCGTTAAATCAAAGTTCGTCAAATCAACCAGCATCAGATGATTATCCGTGCCGCCGGATACAATCTTCACGCCTCTTTCCATCAGGCCCCTGCACAGCGCCTGTGCATTGTCGACAATCCCCTTCTGATATTCCTTAAACTCATCCGTCAAAGCCTCTTTAAAACATACGGCTTTCGCCGCAATGACATGCATCAGGGGGCCGCCCTGGATTCCAGGGAAAATCGCTTTGTTGAAATTAAACTTATCCGCCGCTTCCTGATTGCACAAGATCAGGCCGCCCCTCGGCCCACGCAGCGTTTTATGGGTCGTTGTGGTCACCACATCCGCATAAGGTATCGGGCTTGGATGAAGCTTTGCCGCCACAAGCCCGGCAATATGCGCCATATCCACCATCAACACCGCACCTGTTTCATCAGCCACTTCCTTAAATTTCTTAAAATCAATCGTCCTTGCATAAGCAGAAGCGCCTGCAATGATCATTTTCGGCTTCGCCTCTAAAGCGATATCCCGTAATTGGTCATAATCAATAAAGCCTTCGTCGTTCACTCCATAAGGGACAATTTTAAAATATTTCCCGGAAATATTTACCGGGCTGCCATGAGTCAAATGCCCGCCGTGATCCAGATTCATCCCCATAATAGTATCCCCCGGGCTGCAGACGGCAAATTGGACGGCAAGGTTTGCCTGTGCGCCGGAATGGGGCTGCACATTGGCATAATCACAGCCAAACAACTCCTTTGCCCTTTCAATTGCAAGATTTTCCACAACATCTACGCATTCGCATCCGCCATAATATCTCTTCCCCGGATACCCTTCCGCATATTTATTCGTAAGCGGGCTGCCCATCGCAGCCATAACCGCCTTACTCACCCAGTTTTCCGATGCGATCAGCTCAATATGGCTGTCCTGCCTGTCCTGCTCATCCACAATTGCCTGGGCAATTTCAGGGTCTACCTTTTTTACATCATCCAATGAATACATTCCCAATATCCTCCATTTTTTTATTCCCGCAGGCCAAAAACCAATTAATGCCTGCATAGGCATTTCAATATCTGACAATTGTATAAAGTATATCATAGTTCCCGATGAATGAAAACTATATAAAAAGAATATATTTTAAAGAATTTTTAAGAATTTTTATACATTATATTAAGTGAAGTTTTCTTTACATCATGATAAAATACTGCTAAAATGATGGTTGGTTAAAATACAAAAGAGGTCATGCGCAGGCAAAACTGCGGCTGGAGGATATTTATGTACTATGTCATCGTCAATCCGGCGTCCAAGTCAGGCAAAGGCCGCGCTATTTGGGCAAGCCTGGAACCAATATTCAAAGAAAAAGACGTCCCATACAAAGTCCTTTATTCAAAAGGCGCCGGGCATGTTACCGAAGCGGTGGCAAAGCTGACCGGAACGGATAAAAACGAACAAGGGCATCAGCCGGTAAAACTAATTATTCTGGGCGGTGACGGCACGATAAACGAAGCTCTCCAGGGCATCCGGGATTTTGACCGGATCCTTCTTGGCTATATCCCCACCGGCTCCAGCAATGATCTGGCAAGAGATCTCAAGCTCCCAAAGGATCCTAAGATCCTTCTGGAAAGGATTTTAGAAGGAAAGATTATACGTACTATGGATCTTGGGCTTCTTACCTATGCGGATCCTCCAACAGGGCGCTCACGAATAAAGACGGACGAAATCGCACGCCAAAGATATTTTGCCGTCAGCAGCGGCATCGGTTTTGACGCTGCTGTTTGCGAAGAAGCTTTGGCTTCACGTTTTAAAAACACTTTAAATAAACTAGGGCTTGGCAAATTGACTTATCTCGCCATTGCCCTGCGGCAGCTCATCGCCGCTAAGTCGGTTTCCTGCGACATCTATCTGGATAAAGAAAAAACGCCTGTTCATCTGAACCGTTTCTTATTTACCGCATTTATGATCCATAAATATGAAGGCGGCGGGTTTCAATTCTGCCCTATGGCAGACGAAAACGACGGGAAGCTTGATTTATGCGTTGTAGGCAAGATTCCAAAACCCGTTATTATGGCCGCCCTCCCCACTGCCTTTTGGGGAAAACATTATATGTTTTCCGCCATCAGACATTATACCGCCACGAAAGTAACCTTTCAGACATCCGCACCTTTATGGGTGCATACGGACGGGGAAGTATACCGGAAATCCAACAACATTACGATTTCCTGCTTGCCGCAGAAAATAAAACTGATGATGTAAGCAATAAATGCAGCATATCTTTAAAAATACGGACGGCTGGCTGCATGCTGCTCTGACATAGGGGATTAGAATGGAGGATGAAAATGACAAAACAAGCGCTTAAATATTATTATGAAAAATACAAACATGCCATACCGCTGCTTCTTTATGGTATTCTTTATTTAACCTGGTTTGTTTATCTGGAACGGAAAGTTACAAAAGATTACACCATAATCCATGTGGCGCTGGACGACCGCATCCCTTTTTGCGAAGCATTCGTTATCCCTTATTTTTTATGGTTTGCTTATGTTTCTGCGGTGGTCGTCTATCTGTTTTTTAAAGATAAGGATGATTATTACAGGACGTGTATTTTTCTTTTTACCGGGATGACCATTTTTTTAATCATTTCCACCCTGTTCCCCAACGGCCAGCACTTGCGTCCTAGAGTAATGCCGCGGGATAATATTTTCACTTGGATGCTGACTTTCCTTTACAGCACAGACACGCCTACCAATTTGTGGCCGAGCATCCACGTATATAATTCCCTGGCAGCACATTTTGCGCTGATGAAAACCAAAAGCCTTTCCGGAAGGAAATGGCTTCTTACGGCATCCTTTATTCTTTGCATTTCCATCATATTGTCCACTATGTTCATTAAACAACACTCGGTTTTTGACGTAGTTACAGCATTTATTATGGCTGCTGTTATGTACGGGATCGTCTATAAATATGATATCTTAACGGCTCACAGGACGCATAAAAATAAAGCCGGGACAAGGACGCCTCAAATTAACTAACGTAAATGCCCGTATTTTTGGCATTCTTCTGCGTGAAGAGCGGTTCGCTGCGCGAACCCTAGATGTTCTTGGCGAAACAGCCGCTGCTGTTGAGCCTTAGAACTTCTCTTCACGCTAATTAAATTTGAAGAACCTCTGGCAGATCCGGTATCCTTCGATGGAGATCTTCCTTCCCCCTTTTCCGGGTAAATTCATGGAACTCCCTAAAATCCCATACCTTAAACGCATATACAGCATCTTATCCTTTTGTTTGATATATTTCCAAAGCTCCTTTTTTTTCTGCAAATGCTCTTCCGTCCCCCCTCGGATGAGAAGCACAGAGGAAACCGTAGTAATGATTTCGAGGTAATTCACCATATAATTACGCATCTTGCGGTTTCCTTTCATCTTCTGTTTATTTTCCACCATATAATCCACCATGATCTTATTGACCTTAATCTGCTGGTCAATCCTGGAAATCATGATTGTCTCATTTACGGACTGGCCCTCCCGCCCGATATAATAACGGTAAAAATTCACATCCATATAATACATGTTTTTTACATAAAGCAATGGTTCAAATACAAATAGATTATCCACATAAAATGTATTTTCCGGCAGTTTCAGCCCGCACTCCCGCAGAAGCTTTGTCCTGAAAATCACGGAATGCATCAATATATACTGCCCCTTTCGGAAATGCTTTACCTGTTTCCACGTGAAGATCTCATCTTTCGGCAGGGCATGGCGGTAACGCATCACTTTATTTTTCTTTTCCCCCTGCTTTTCATATACAAAATTGCTTACCAGCATATCCAGCGTCTTTCCGTCCCCGGCCGCTTCCTTAAGAAGTCCCAGTATTTTCCGGTATTCGCTTTCTTTCACCCAGTCATCACTGTCCACCACTTTAAAAAACAGCCCGGAAGCATTCTCCATTCCGGTATTTACCGCCGACCCATGGCCGCCGTTTTCCTTATGGATAACTTTTACAATAGACGGATATTCCTCCGCATACTTGTCCGCAATTTCCGCCGTATTGTCCACAGACCCATCATCCACTATGATCAGCTCCACATCCTCCCCTCCGGTCAACAGGGACTCAATACATTTTTCCATATAATCTTCTGAATTGTAGCATGGTATTGTTACGGTTAATAATTTCATTGTTTTTCCACTCCTAGTTGAATATCCAGATATTTCGCATACAACGCATATGCAGAGGGTATTGGGCAGCGTTCCCTTGCTTCATCTTTGTCAATGAAAATCCAATCTTGTAAAAAACCCCCCTTTTGGGGCCGTTCCAATTCATCCACCCGTACCGCGTACCCCGACATATGCCATTCTTTATGGGAAAAAATATGTTTCGCATCCCCAATATGCTTTATATGAAGCACCTTCAACCCCATCCTGCGCAAAGACGCAAGCACTTCATCCCCCGTCAACCGGCCCTCCAGCGCCGGGAATTCATACATTCCTGCCAACAACCCCTTTGGGGGCCGTTTCCGGAAAGCGGCTTTTTCTTCGTCACGGATAACAAGTATTGTTTTCTCTTCGATTTTTCTTGCCTTTTTTGCCTTCTTTTTTGGGAATTGAGCCGCCTGCCCCAGAAGATGCGCCCGACAGAATGCTCCCCATGGGCATTCCCCGCATCTCGGCTCCCCATTGGGAAGGCAAACCACAGCCCCCAGCTCCATCAATGCCTGATTAAAATCACCGGGCCTTGTTTCCGGTATAATCGCTGCCAGTTCCCTTTCTACTCTCGCCTTTGTTTTTTGAGATAAGATATCCTCCCCATCCATCCGCAGCCGCGAAAGCACCCTAAGCACATTCCCGTCCACGGCAGGCACTGCTTTTCCATAAGCAATGGACGCGATGGCGCCAGCCGTATAACTGCCGATACCCGGCAATCTTACTAACTCTTCGTATTCCGAAGGCATCCTTCCCCCGTATTCCTCCATAATCACTTTTGCCGCCTTCTGCAGATTCCTAACCCGGTTATAATATCCCAGCCCTTCCCATAATTTGACCAGCCGATCCTCTTCCATCCCGGCCAGCGTACGGATATCCGGCACGCTTTTCAGAAAGCGGTCGAAATAAGGCTTGACCGCCTCCACTCTGGTCTGCTGCAACATGATTTCCGACAGCCACACATAATAAGGCCGGGGATCCTCCCTCCACGGCAGTATGCGCCTGCCTTTGTCATACCACTCAAGAAGAGGGGCCGCAATCCGTCCCATCAACGGCTGTCCTTCTTTTTCCAGCCTTACCGGTACCGGATCTCTTATCTCCATAGAATCCGGCGTTACCTCACAATCGTATGCAAGGATCACCACCCCTTCCGCCTTCGCCTTTCTAAGCATCTGTGCAAAAGCCGGATGGGTTTCTTCATTAGGCGAAAAAAAAGCGGCCCCTTTCATTTGGATGACAAACAGTATATAAGCTTTATAGCCCTCCTTTATCGACTCCATCAGTTCTTCCACATGTTTCAGGGCCCGTTCGGACGGGGCGTCCGGAAAATATGCCCCCATCTCCCTCTCCAGAGTCACTCCTTTTACTTCCAGAAAGATCTTTTCGTTTTCTGTCTCCACATAAAAATCGAACCGGGAATTTTTATAAGTTTTCTCGGCCCGGATCTCCTTTAACGATGGGAATAGCCCTTTTTTCAAAAGCCATTCCCCGACTGCCTGATTGGGGGCATTGGAATCCATATTGATAAGGCGCTCCCCCTTTTTGACCGCCACGAGATCATAAGCGGTAGCCCTTCCTTCATTTGCCGCCTTTTCCAGATATACGACCGCTCCGGGTACAAGAAGCTCCCTGCATCTTCCGGTATTCTTCACATGCGCTTTTTCCTGCTTGCCGCCGATATCGACATAAGCCGCAAAACGGTTCGGCCTGCTTAAAAATCTTCCTTCTATGATCTGTCCGTATTCCATCGTCCCACTAACCCTCCATGCCGCCCTTCGCGGAATCTCAAAGCAGAAGCGTGAAGGTAATGTCCTTGGCGGGACATCCATTGCCTTTGAGCCTTAGGACTTCCCTTCACGCTTACCGCAGCCTATTACATTCAAACCTTTCCATCAGGGCCAGGCAGCTTCTGAATTCCGCATACCGTTCCTCGATATTTCCCGGCTTAACTTCTATGTCCATGGCTGTTGACATAATATTTATCATATCATCGGTAATTTTATGATGAAGGCCGGAAAGAATATTCAAACGCTCTTCATGGCTGGATGCATCCAAAAATCCCATTACCATCGGGTCGATATGCACTGCCTCTTCTTCACTTTGTTCTTCTTTTGCATCCCCATCCTTATCCGGCCCGTCTTCCGCTTCATTTTTTGTGATTTCCCCCTTATCCAACCGCTCAAAACGATATTCCTGTCTTGCTTTAGGATATTTTTCCCTATCAATTTTTTCCAAAAACATAGACAAGGGACGCACGTAAGTCTCAAAGCTGCCATAAAGAGCCTGATAAACCACCATCGCTTCCCCTGTTTCCGAATGTTGCGCTACTGTTACAATCTGATAAAGCCCCCCTTTAAAATGTCTGTAAATTTCCTGTGGAACAGGCAGTTTCCGCATATAAAATACCTCCCGTTAATACGGACTTTAAAATCCGCCTTATACTTTGCCCTGGCTGTGCGGCAAAATAATTATTTATTATTATAATACCCACGTACCACGTTGTCATGCCTTTCTTTCTTAAGCATTTATTAAAACAAGCCTTATCGGCTATAACGCACTATTAAAAGCTCCACGCTCATGATATCATTCATCCTCCCCGTCTTTACGGATTCTTCCGCTTCGATACATGCTTCCAAAGCCTCGCGCAGATAGGGGCCTGGGAATTTGGCGGCCTGAGCAATGTATTTTCCTGCAATGAACGGGGAAAGCCCTATTTTTGCGCCGATTATTTTATTGTCATAGCCCTTTGCCTTCAATTCCTTGACTTGCATCAACATATTAAACTGCCTTGTAATCAGGAAAAGTATGCGCATAGCCGGTTCTTTTAACGCCAGAAGGTCATAATACAAATCCAATGCTTTTTTCTGTTGTTTATCCGCAATGGCATTGATCATATCAAAAATATGGCTGCTGACCCTTTTCGTGCAGATCTCTTCAATATCCTGTTCCAGAACGGCATCCTTTCCCAGACAGTAACACATTAATTTTTCCAGCTCTTTACGAATATTCTCCATATCCGTTCCCGTCTTTTCCAGAAAATAGTTAAGCGCCGGCCCGGTAATCTGTTTCCCCTCTTTTTTTATCATTCCCAGAATCCACTTTTTTAAAGTAGCTTCGCCCTGCACGGGAAATTCCACTACCGTCCCTTTCAAAGATGCTATTTTAAACAGTTTGCTGCGTCTGTCCACTTCCGTCTCCACAAAAATAAAATATGCGCTTTGTGCAGGAGCGGATAAATATTCCGCCAACTGCTCCCCGCCATGCTTAAAAAGGCCGCTGTCTTCTAAGATGATCACTCTTTTATCCGCAAAAAAAGGAAGCGTTTCCGCAAGGTCGATCACGGCTCCCTGAGAAATGCCTTTTCCTTCAAAATAACTATAATTCATCGTATCCCCGGCTTCTGTCATAGCCGCCCTTAATCTGTCCCTATACTGCTTTCGCAGATAGGCTTCTTCGCCGTAAAGAAGATAAATCTGCCTGAACTCCCCGCTTTTAATATCCCCGTTAATCCTCTGCATCCTAACCCCCGTCCATTTCCCCGCCTTATTCTTTTCATTTGGATCTTACATTGTAAGGATAACATAACAGGAACCGGTATGGCAAGGAAAGCGTATCCGGAAGGGTTTATTTCAGAAAAAAACAGACCCGGGAACCCGTCTCTTTCCGATTCCTGGATCTGTACAATTATCGTTTTTCACCAATTAAGCCGAAGCATTCACACTAATCCCCATGCCGCTGCTTCGCAGCGGCGCAAATCCTGATGAAAAATGCCGCATTCCAGGCATTTTTCGGTGTGAGAAAGACTTGCAAAGCAAGTCGTAGAACTTCTTGGCGAAACAGCCTCTGCTGCGAGTGGTTAGAAGCACTTCTCACACTAATCCCCAAACAACTGTCCATAAACATCGCTAATGTCGGGAACTGTCCATTGCTTTTCTTCCGTTCCTTCCGTTTCCTCCTGTTCGTTTGGCAGCTTTGTTGGTTTGGAAAGTTCTATACTGGATGTGGATAATATCCCTCCCATCATCCTTGTCATCACCAATACCCTAGAGCCATCTGGATTTACGTGAATATCCGTCTCTACTTTGGATTCCTGCTCACTTTCCCCTTGTTCTTTTTTCCCGTTTTTTTCTTTCTCCTCTATCAAAACGCTTAAGAATTTTTTGTATTCCAGATAACCTTGCAGATTCCCGGCATTATATTGCATCTTCATGACTTTTTCTATGATTTCCAGCCAGTTCACTTTATCGGAGAGATTATCCGCCCCATATTCCCCTCGCATATCTTTGTGGTGTGCATGGGCCATCATAAATTTTGTCAGCGCATCCGGACATTTCCCGCTCTTACTTAGATAAGCGGAATATGCATACATCTCGACGGTATCGCAGTTGCCCGGATCCACTTTGGACACATCCACCATTCGTTCCGTCACGTTGCCATTGGCATCCCATACTTTCACTTTATAAACAGGATGCGCCGGGTCAAAGCCCTTTGGCTGGTAAACCGTCATGGAAGTATGATCCGTCACACAAGCCCATGCTGTAACAACTTTGCCATCCTCCTCCGATTCCTCGCCGTGCAACACCATATCGTGATTCTGCGCTTTTACCGTCCACGACGTATCCGCCGTATGGCCCGCCTGGCTTCTTTCTGCTTTTCCCGCTCTGTAATCCGCCGGATAACCGTTTACTCCAATTGCATTTACTCCCATATTCAGCCCCTCCATTTTCGGTTAGATGTATGTGTATGTGCAGCATTTTTCTTATTCTGCGCAGTGTTCCGGTATGCATTTACCATATTGTCCCATGTTCCCGGCAAAGCGGCATATCCTAAGCCCCCAAACCCTCCCGTCGATAATCCTGACCGTTCCAGAAGCCCATTCGCCAACAATATGGAGGAAGAAAGGTTTCCCTGGGATATACGATTTGCCGACAACGCCCGATTGGCAAAGCTATTTTGCAAACCTATCATCCAGCTATAACTCTTAATTGGAATAGACGCGCCGTAACACTCTTCCTTCGTTCCTCCAATTACCTGGTACTTTACATCCGGCCCATAAACAGATAGCTCCTTGGAAAAATCCTCTTGCAGCATACGGATCACCTCTTCCTCATAGGCCGGATCGCTTTTCATCTTTTCAAATGCTTCTTCTTTAAAAATCAATATGCCCGAACGGCATAACCGCATACTGTCGCTGACCGGCAAGGCTGAGATTCTATTGCAAATCCACTGCTTGTACTCATCCAATGTCAATTCTTCCCTGGCCTTGTTCTTATCCACCTTATAATTCGTGCGATATGCCGGAGGATTGGACATTACCACATCTTCCCCCGCCGGGAATATTTCATTTTCTTTCCGCACCGCATCGTCCATGCATTCCTGAAAGGACGCCACTCTATCCTGTCCCGTCTCTATCCCGCTGCTTACTTTGCCGGCATCTGCTCTCACGGCCAGCCCTTTGTTACCATACCATTCTTCTTTATCCCGGCGGATCTCTGCAGCCTTATCCATCACCGCCATGCCGGAAACGGTCATATTCGCCATATTTTTCTCCTAATCCGATTCAAACATCAAAAACCTTATCCGATATAGGGCCGGATGAGCCTTTTGACGCCGAATTCTAATCCCTGTCAATCAGAACATCTTCCCTTTAATAAATGTACGATTCAGAAGCGGGAAAAGTTTCATAAAATCACCGGAATTCCTGTTTTCGTTCCTTTTTCTTATATATGGTTCCGTCATCAGCCGCCGCCTTGCTGCCGGAAACTGCTTATTTGCAACGTTTTTCCATGCATATTCAGTGTCACCGCCCCGCATTCCGGCGTGGTATAGACATGGCTTCCCACGCTTTCCAGCCGTTCCAACAGATCTTTATGAGGATGCCCGTAACGGTTATCTTTTCCGCAGGATATGAGCGACAAGCGGGGAAGAAGTGTTCCGAGCATTTCCCTGCCAGTGGAACGGCCGGATCCATGATGAGCGACTTTCAATACCGTCAGGCCGCCCACATTCCCTTTTTCTTTCATGTATTCCCATGCCTCCTCCTCTCCCTTGCCCTCCACATCCCCGGTAAACAGCCCCAAAAAGCTTTTATAAGACAGGCGCAGCACCAAAGAATATTCATTCTTTTCTTCCGTGTCATATCCGCGATAAGGATGCATACAGGCAATGCGCATATCCCCGTCCACCGTCTGCTGACCCCGGCTCATATAGTCCACCCCTATGCCCTTTTCCCAGGCAAGCCTTTCCAATTCCTTATATTGTTCATCGGCATTTCTTTCACCAATATCCGGCAGGACAAGCCTGCCCACCGTCAGCCCTTGTAACGGATATCCTTTTAAGAGACTCAAGATCCCATTACAATGATCGCTGTCCGGATGGGTTATGAACACGGCCTCCAAATGCCTTACCCCCATATATTTCAAATAGGGAAGGATTTGATATTCCATCACTTTCCCTTTTGTGGAACTCCCTCCATCTATCAGATAACTTTTTCCTCTGCCGCTTCTTATATAAATACAATCTCCCTGCCCCACATCCAGCATCGTTACCTGAAACCCGTTTCCCGTATTCATGAAAAGAATGCAGAAAGCGGCCAAAATCCACTGACACTTCAAAAAAACCGGCAGCTTTCCCTTCGCTTTTTTCCCATATGCCACGGCCAAAATGAGCAACAAGAAATAAACCAGTATCTTCCAGCCCTCCGGCCTTCCGTTGACCCATGTGCCATAGGGAATCTTTCCTCCCAGCAGGCAGCACTTTTCATAGAACCATAAAACAGCCCTGGGTATCCATGCCGCCCCTTTGGCTGCCATTGGAAAAAAGCCGCCCAAAACCATACAAAACAGGCCGGCTCCCATCACTACCGCCATCAACGGTATAACGGCCAGGTTCAACAAAATGGAATAAACCGGGAACTGAAAGCCGAACCAAAGATGAACGGGAAGCGTTCCTAATGTTACCGCTATTCCTCCCGCTGCCGCCTGTTTTATCTTTCTAAGAACCATTTCCTGAAATTTAGGTTTTTGTTCCCCTGCCCCTTTCTTCCCACCCTTTTGCCGGAAGGCCTTTTCCCGGCAGGAAACCCCTAAGAGATCTTCTACAAACGGGCTAAAAATCCCCAGTGAAGCCACCGCGCCAAACGAAAACAAGAATCCGCTATGTCCTATATACCCTGGCTGTTTTACCAAAACCAGCACAGCCGCCAGCATTAACGCAGTCGCCACATCATATGTACGCCCTGTCATATCCGCCAGGAGATGAAGCGCAAACATAATAATCGCCCTTACCGAAGACATACTCATTCCCGTCATCATCCCATAACCTAAAACCATGACAATGGAACTTATGGCCGCAGGCCGTAATCCCATGCCCATCTTCCTTAAGCCATGGTATATCCCCATCCCGATCATGGAAATATGCAGGCCGGAAATACTTAGAATATGAATGATCGAACTTTGCCGGTACAACTCTTTTATCTCCGCATCCAGCCCGTTTTTCTCTCCTAACAATATAGCTTTCATTACAGAAGCTTCCTTGTCGGGAAAAACTTCTTCCAACACATGAACGAAATACCTCTTTACCCGGTACAACCCTTCCCGCACACGCCATGCTTTTCCCCCCTGCGCCCGGATGCAGGTTTGATCCAGGCGGAAAGAAATGTTCATCATGCGGTAATAGGTCTGCATGTCAAATTCACCCGGATTGCCCGCCTGTGCAAAACTGCGCGCTTCTCCTTCCAGGCAAACCCTGCTTCCTAATTCCGGCTCCTTATAGCCTTCCTCTTCCATATAACAAATAATATTCTTTATCTCATTTATGGGATTTTGTTTTGAAGGATCCCTTTGCAGATATTCGGAATCCCCGGATCCATCAATGGACCCATTCAAGATATGCACTGATTTTAAATAAATGACCGGAATATCCCCGAAGCCTGTACGCTCCTTATATTCCTTCCGGTATACGTTCCCTTCCACCCTGATCCGCCGCCCGTCCAGACTGCCATAATCCGGTACGGGCATAGGCATGATCCGCAGGCACAAGGCAAGTACAGCCGCAAATGCCGCACATAAAAGACATAATGGCCTTTTCATATATCCCTCTCTTTCCTATTATCTTTCCGTCCTTCCTCCTTCCGGCATCCACATACCCACAGGAAACATTCCGTCCAAATCCATCCTAATCCGCCGCCGTTATCAAATCCAAGTTCCTTTCATATGTCACAGACAGGCTTACACTATCCCGGAACATCACATTGCTGTCTCCATCGACCGCTATCTGTACCCGGTTCACGTTGGGAAGTTCCACAAGGGAATTCACAAGAGAATAAATAGCCACATCGGAACTCACGTTATAAATCTGAGTTAAAAAATTCTCATTTAAATTAACATAACATGTGCCGTCTTTTACCGTAACCCCTATCACTCTTGTCTCGGGGTTCATTGTCGGATACACCTTGTCTTTCACCTGTTCGCTTGGTCCGCCGATCAACTGCTCCACCACCAGCCTTTCCATGGAAAGATTCGTGCTGTATCTGCTATATTCCAATGTACGGTTCGTCTCTATCAGCTTATCGCCTTCTTCATTGGCAAAATACAGCCGTATTTTTACCCTTTCCCTCGAATTCATCTCGCTTTCCGTGTTATCGATGAACATATCCGCCGACATGCTGCCGACCACGTTGCCCGCCGTATCCAGCAAAGGGCTGGAACGCACCTGAAAAGAAACATAATCAACCCCTTTTATCTGCGTTAAAGTCCTAACTGCCGCCGCCCGGGCAAGCACTTCCGTCGTCGGCGGCTGGGCTTTATATTGCTCGTCAAAGTTTAAAATAAGCTGCCCTTCTTCCAGCGAATAGCCAAGTAATTTAAAATTGCCGGAAAGAGGAGCCTTATACTCCATTCTTTCCGGGGCAGTGGTAAGCTGTTCCAGCAGTTCTTCTATAACTTCTTCCCGGCTTGCTCCTGCCGCCGCATACTCATTCGCCCAAATCTTCGTTTCTTCTTTATTCATCACATATATATTATAAACCTGGCTCTTGTCCGCTGTTTCCTCGCTTCCGCAGGAAACGGCGGACAGCAGGGATAAAAACATGCCTAACCACAATATCTTTTTTTTCATTGCATTCTCCAAACTTACTTTATGTAATGGCATAATTATGTCATTACATAGTTCAAAGGGATCTTAACCGTAAACGTAGAGCCTTCCCCTTCCGTACTCGATACTTTGATGGAACCCCTGTGCATCAGCACCGCGTTCCTTGTAATGGCAAGCCCCAGCCCGGTACCTCCAATCTCCCTCGAATGGGATTTGTCCACACGGTAAAACCTTTCATAAATATGCTCCAGGGAATCCGCAGGAATGCCGATTCCGGAATCCATAATCTCCAGGGTGAAAAACTGATGGTCTGCATCCAGCACCACTTTTACCCAACCCTGTTCTTTATTGTATTTAATGGCGTTTTCCACCAGATTAGTGATAATCAGCGTTAATTTAACCTCGTCCGCCTCCGCAGTCACCGCCCTCCTGCTTTCAAACACGACCTCAATATCGCGCTTTCTGGCAATAGGGCGCAGCCTTTTTAGTATAATCTCCGTCAGGGCGTTTACATCCACCACTCCGACATTCATTGTCGCCACCGTCCTGTCCATTTTAACCATGGACAGAAGATCATTGATGATCTTGTCCTCCCGCTCGATCTCCTCCGCAATATCCACCATGAATTCCCGATACAGCTCCGCCGGCACATCCTCCTGGGCCAGCAGGGAATCCGCCAGGACTTTCACGGAAGTAATCGGCGTCTTCAATTCATGGGACACATTGGCCACAAATTCCTGCCTGGAAGTATCCAACACCCTCATCCGGTTCTGCAACTGGTTAAAAGCGTCTACAATATGCTCCGTTTCCAGATAATCCGGCACCGAAATAGGCTCATCCTTATATCCTTCCTTCACCTCGCTGATCGCTTTTGCCACACGCTCAAACGGCTTCATCAGCACATTGGAAAGTACAAGGGCGATGGCAAAAATCGCAAGCAGCATCAGGATTTCCAACAACAGCGCCCGCCTGCTCAAAATATCCAGCGTGGTATTGATGCTTTCCGTGGACACGCTGGTCAGCATCACGCCTCTGACAACGTCATTCTTTTTCTCCGCAGACGCAGGGACCCCATTATTCGCAACCGGCGCCGCCGCCGTCTCAATGATAGGAGTCGTAATCTCTATATAACCATATTCATAATCATAGTTCGATCCCCCTGTCCCTTCCTTCATGCATTTAATGACCGCCTCTGTAATCACCGTTTTCCCTTCGCTCGTCCCATAAGTATCCTTGATTACTTTCAGGCCGGAATTAACGATCATTACACGTCCGTCATACAGGTTGGACAACTGTTCAAGCTCCGCACTGATTACCTCCGATGATGTATCCGACAAATAATTGTAAGTAATCAGATGGTTTGCTATGATATTCAACTGATTCTGCATATCAGAAGTCCTAAGGCTGACCGCCCGGTCCTCATAGTTTTCCAATATCCCGTAACGAAGGACAATGCTGGGGATAATGCCGGTCAAAAAGACAATAATGAAAATACGGGCTTTCAGGCTCCTTAGAAATTTAAATTTATTCCAAATATTTTTTATCTTGACATTCATTTGCAGGCACCGCCGTTTGCCGCCGCACCGTTTTTCCGTCCGGCGCGGGATCCTTTACGCATAATAATATCCAACCCCCCATTTTGTGTGTACATATTTCGGCTCGCTGGGATTGGCTTCTATTTTTTCTCGCAGCCGCCTGATATGCACGTCAACCGTACGCACATCCCCGGGATAATCGCTGCCCCATACCAGTTTTAAAAGATTCTCCCTGCCATACACTTTATTGGGGTTAAGCATCAAAAGCTCCAGCACCTCAAATTCCTTTGCCGTCAGGTTGATTTCCCTGCCGCTGATGTATACACGCCGCCCTTCCCGGTCCAGCTTCATATCCTTCCCTTCGATGACGCTTCCTTCCTCTTTCTTTTTTTCCTTACGGTTTGTGCGGCGCATGATCGCTTTCAGCCTGGCCTTCACCTCCAGGATATTAAAGGGCTTTGTAATATAATCATCCGCACCATATTCCAGCCCCAGGATTTTATCCATATCCTCCCCTTTAGCCGTCAGCATCACCACCGGTACATTGGAAAACTCCCGTATCTGCTGGCATACCTCAAACCCCGTCAGTTTCGGCAGCATTACGTCCAACAGGATAATATCATATTCCTTCTCCCTGGCCTTCTGCAAAGCCTCTTCGCCGTCGTAAGCGCAATCCACCTCCATCCCGTCCTGTTCTAAACTGAAACGGATGCCCTTCACGATCAATTTTTCATCATCAACAACCAGCACTTTCCTGCTCATTCCACACCTCTGACACAAATTTTATCTTTCATCTTTTCAAACATACCTTCTTTGATACCTTCTACTTTCATAATATCCTCTATCCTGGAAAAGCCGCCGTTTTTCTCCCTATAAGCAATAATACCCTGCGCCCGGCTCGCCCCTACTCCCGGCAGCGTCATAAGCTCCTCTTTTGCCGCCGTATTCAGATCCACCAGCCCGTCGCCCTTTCCTCCCTGCATCCCTTGGGGGCCTGCCGCCGTTATCCCAAAATCCGCACCCGCAAAAACATCCGCTGATGCGCCAATCGCCGGAATCTCTATTTTCCAGCCGTCCTCCAGCACATACGCAAGATTCACATAATCCGGCGCCGCTTCTTCCGTAAGTCCCCCTGCTTTTTCCACTGCTTCATAGACCCTGCTCCCCTTAGGAAGTTCATACACGCCAGGGTTCTCCACTTCTCCGCAAATATGTACAAACAAGGTGGATTCCTCCACCCGTTCCGGCGCCGCTTCCCTGTCCGGGGGGACAATCCCTTCTTCCGTCCGCCCCTCCATCTCAACCAGATCCTCCGTCTCCAGCAGGATCGTCTCCTTCCTGCTGCAGCCCGCCGTTCCTATCAGCATCCAAAGCAGGCCGGCTAAGATCAACGCCTTCTTCGCCTTGCTAAAATTCCTCATAACCATCCGCATAGCTCCCTTTCTTTCAATTTACCGCAGGCGATAAAACCGCTTTACAAACAAAACCATGCTGCTTTTACCTGCAGTACGGAAGACCCCTCTATGCGACTTGCTATTTTATTGTAAAGTAATTATCCTGCTTTTACAAGTGCCTTTTCGTCCTATTTCCACTTAAAAATGATAACCCCTGCAATCGCAATTGCCATCCCGATTATCTTCCTCCATTCCAGCGGCTGCCTGTCTGTGCCGAACCATCCAAGCAATTCTATAACATAAGCCACGATCAACTGCGCGATTACAATCAGCATGACCGCCTTCGCCGGACCCAGCATCTCCATGCTTTTAATAACGGTATAAGTGATAAACGCCCCAATCACGCCGCCAAGAAGCATATACTTAGGTTCCACCTTAAGCAGCGCACCAAAAGACGACCTGTCCGTAACCATCCAGGCTCCTAAGCAGACTAAAAGCGCTGTAAACTGGACAAACGCATTTGCCACCCAAATTCCCGATGTTTTTGTCACCTGTGTGTTGAATACTCCCTGGACACTCATCAAAGCCCCGGATATAAGCGCAATAAAAAATCCAATCATATGGGTCCTCCAAATATCTTTTTTTCGCTGCGCAGCCCGGAAAAACTTCAGCTACGCCTTACTATTTTTACCCATATGACTGGAAAAGTATTCAATTATTTATAATATTTAAAAAGAGTTTGCTGAAAATATTAAAAACTCTCCTCCCCTTCCTGCGCCTCCCTGCGCAGTTCTTCTTCGTCCAGATACTCCATCTCCTGCATCGTTTCTTCCTCTTCCTCGATTACAGTTTCCGTATACGGCTGCCCGGTTATCTGGGTCATGATCTGTTCCGACAGGCTGCGCAGCCTGTCATTGGCATTAGCCCCGTCCCAGATTTGAGCAAAAGCAATCTCCAACTCCACCCAAAAGTTGCTTGTTTCTACCATTTTGGGCATTGGCACCGATATTTCATATTCATTCACAAACTCCTGCAGGTTCATATTGCCATAATCCACCCCATAACGTGCCGCCACTTTCCCCGTCCTGGAATATAAGGCATCTGTATATTCACAAGTCAGAAAACGCGCAAAATCCTCCGCTTTGTCCTGTTTTTCCGAATAACCGTTTACCACTATGCAGTTAGTTACCGATAAACTCCTTGTCAGCAGTCCTTCATTAATGTCCGGAACCGGGGCAATACCGTATTCATAAGAAAAATCCCCGTTTTCCTTTGCATTTTCCAACTTAGCCACAGCATCCGTGGTCGCCACGGTATAGACGATCTTCCCTTCCATAAAATCATTCAGCACTTTATCATAGCTGATCTCTTTCGTATCGATGGAAAAAAACTGGTTCAGATCCTGATATACTTTCAGGCATTCAATAGCGTCTTTATTATAAATATTCATATTTTCCGTATTATCCCCGGCCGCCCCGCCTACGATCATGTAATTGCCTGCAAAGAAATAATTGTAGAAAATATCCGTCACATCCCATTTAAATACGGCTTCCACCTGCTCCGGGGCGTTATATTCATTAGCAAAGCCCAGAATATCATCAATGGTAGAAGGAAGGATCTCTTTTACCCTTTTATTTATAAGAGCCTGCAATCCCTCATCCACCCTGCCTTCCTGCCCCTCTTCTTCCAATGCGTCCGGCATATCCCCTTCTTCCGCTTCCTCCGGCTCATTTCCCTCCAACATAGCCATCGCCGCTTCCCCTTCGGCCGCATCTTTTTCCGCTTCAATCTGGCTTTTAGCAAACTCCTCCAGATAGGTCCTGTTGTAAAGCAAAGAGCTTGTCTCAAAGTAGAACGGGTATCCAATCGTCTTATTTTTATAGGTAACGGCAAGGCGCGCCGCATCCGGATAACCTTCTTTGATTTCTCCCCATCCCTCTTCCTCCACGCTGGAAGCCAGTCCTGCCAAAAAGGCCTTTTCCAGGGAATCATTGCTGATAATATATAAATCCGGAGGATTCTCCGACCGGATGGAAGCCCTGTTGATCTCCTCCAAATATTCCAGCCCGGAAACAAGCACAGGGATCACGCGTACGTCTTTGGCCTCCCCATAAGCCACCGCCGCGCTTCCCAGATAATCCGTCAGCGCCTCATCCGTATACCAGAAATAAAGCGTATCTTTGCTTTTTGTAAAAACCGTTTCTTCCTGTTGCCGGCTGACCGACATCCCCGATAAGCCCACTGCCGCTACAACCGCTGCCGCAAAGAGAATCGCAGCCATCGTAAAAAGCCTTTTCTTAAGACCCATAATCCTCTCCTAACTTTTTTATCCCTGAACCGGAAGGCATTTTTCCAAGATCGCAGCCATCTCATCCACATGCTCCTTTGTGATGACTAACGGAGGCACCAGACGGATGATCCCGCTTCCTGCATTGATCAATATCAAACCATGATCCAATGCTTTGCTTATCACATCCCCTACGGCGCCTTTACAGACCAGGCCCTGCATCAGCCCAATCCCCCGCCTTCCTTCTATAAAATCATACTTTTCCGCCAACGAATCCAGTTTATCCTCCAAATAAGGGGCCACTGCATTCACATTTTCTATTATATGGTCCTCTTCAAATAAATCAAGCACTTTATTCACCGCCGCCGCCGCCAAAGGGTTGCCGCCGTACGTCGTCCCATGATCGCCGCTTGTCAGGGAATGGGCCGCCACATGTTCCGTCATAAGGAATGCGCCCACCGGTATACCACAGCCAAGGGCTTTCGCCGTAGTCATAATATCCGGCATAACGCCGTATCTTTGCCATGCATACATCGTACCGGTGCGTCCCATGCCGCATTGGATCTCATCCAGGATAAGGAGGATATCCTTTTCCTCGCACAGTGCTTTTACCCCTTCCATAAACTCTTTCCCGGCGGGATATATCCCTCCTTCTCCCTGTATGGTTTCAAATAAGATTGCACATGTCTTTTCCGTCACCAATTCTTTCACACTGTCCAAATCGTTCATTTTGGCAAATTTAATATTTCCGATCATCGGTTCAAAGGCTTCCCTGTATTTAGGGTTTCCCGTCACCGACAAGGCTCCCATCGTCCTTCCGTGAAAAGAATGCTCCATGGCGATGATCTCATGATCCGTACGCCCGTCTTTCAGATAAGCGTATTTTCTCGCCGCTTTTATTGCACCTTCCACCGCTTCCGCCCCACTGTTGGTAAAAAATACCCGATCCATGCCGGAGGCTTTTTTCAACTTTTTCGCCGCTTCCACAGCCGGCACATTATAATAATAATTGGAGGTATGGATCAGCTTATCGATCTGTTCTTTCAGTGCATTATTATACTCCTCATTATGGTACCCCAAGGCAAAAACGGCGATCCCGGAAGCAAAATCCAGATATTTTTTTCCTTCAATATCGTATAGATATACCCCTTCCCCCTTATCCAAAACAATCTGATATCTGTTATATGTATGGAGAAGCGCCTTTTCCGCTTCTTCGATATACTCCTTCATCATTGTCTTTTCCTTTCCGCCCTTTTCCCGCGGGCAGCGGATATCCTTTATCTATGCCCGTACTTCTGACCGGCATGTTTTTCATTTTATAAACCTTCTGGGAATCCTGCCTACGGACTGCTGATCACATCATCATCTTTCAGAAAAACAGTCCCAATCCCATGATCCGTGAAGATCTCCAGCAACAGGCAATGGGGGATGCGCCCATCCAGGATATGCACCCTGCTTACCCCTTCGCGGATCGCGCTCGTACAGTTTGCCAGCTTCGGAAGCATACCGCCCCCGATATAGCCCTCTGCAATCAGCTTTTCCGCTTCGGAGGCTTTCAATCTGGATATAAAGGAAGATTTATCGTTGATATCTTTATAAAGGCCTTCAATATCCGTAAGGAACGCCAGTTTTTCCGCATGGACTGCTTTTGCAATGGCACAGGCCGCATCGTCCGCATTAATGTTATAAGTCCTGAAATCATCATCCAATCCAACAGGGGCTACAATAGGCAGGAAGTCTTTCTCCAACAGATCATAAAGGATCTTTGGATCCACTTTCCTCACATCTCCTACAAAACCGATATCCCTGCCGTCGGAATATTTCCTTTCCACTGTAAGCAGCCCGCCGTCCTTCCCGCTGATCCCGACGGCCTTTACCCCCAGTTCCTGCACCATGGTGACAAGATCCTTGTTTACCCTGGAAAGGACCATTTCCGCAATTTCCATCGTTTCCTCATCGGTCACCCGCAGCCCGTTTACAAACTCGGGTTCTTTCCCTACTTTTCCAACCCAGCGGCTGATTTCCTTCCCGCCGCCATGGACGATGATCGGCTTGAACCCTACTAATTTCAGCAGCGTAACATCCTTTATCACATTTTTCTGCAATTCCTCATTGCTCATCGCACTGCCGCCGTATTTCACCACTATGATCTTCCGGTTGAATTTCTGTATATAAGGAAGAGCCTCTATCAGGACTTCCGCTTTTTTTAACACTTCCGTCATATTCTTATCCATTTTAATCTCCATTCCGGAGCGTTTCCCCGACGGGGTCGTCAGGGCTATTTGTAGCGCTCCCGTACAAATCATCAAAAAACGCCCATCCCTTTTATGAACGGTAATCCGCATTGATCTTCACATAGTCATAAGTCAGGTCGCAGCCCCATGCGCAAGCCTCAAAATCCCCCATTTTCATATCCACCACAACCCTTACTTCCGGTTCGGAAAGGATCTTTGCAGCTTCTTCCTCGCTGTAATCTGCCGCCGCCCCATCTTTGTAAATCTGTACCCTTCCATTTTCCCCTTCAAAAAACAGTTCTATCTTCTCCGGATCAAATTGTACTCCGGCATAGCCTAACGCGCAAAGGATCCTTCCCCAGTTAGCGTCATGCCCGAAAATAGCCGCCTTTGTCAGACTGGAACAAATAACGGATTTGCTCAAAGCCCTTGCCTCCTCCTTCGTCCGGGCATGGATTACCTTTGTCTCAAACAGGGCCGTCGCCCCTTCCCCGTCCCCTGCCATCATTTTGGCCAACGTCTCATTAATGATATGGAGAGCTTCCGCAAATCGGTAATAATTATCATCCTTGCTTATGATTTCTTCATTCCCCGCCATGCCGTTTGCCAGCACAAGAAGGGTATCGTTCGTGGAAGTATCGCCATCCACCGAAATCATATTAAACGTATCCTGCACATCCGCACGCAGAGCTTCCTGTAAAAGCTCCTTGGAAATAGCAATATCCGTCGTTACAAACCCCAGCATAGTCCCCATATTGGGATGGATCATGCCCGATCCTTTGCACATCCCCCCAACAGTCACCATCCTCCCGTCTATTTCAAACTGCACCGCCGCTTCCTTCGATATGGTATCCGTAGTCATAATCGCTTCCGCCGCCGCCGTACCGGCTCCTAGATCCGCAGACTTTCTTTTTACCAGTTCATCTATCCCGGCCGTAATCCTCTCTACCGGGATCTGCATCCCGATTACCCCTGTCGACGCCACCAGCACTGCTTCCACCGGGATATCCAGTTTCTCCGCCGCGCACTCCGCCGTCCTTTTACAACATTCATACCCCGCCGTTCCCGTACACGCATTGGCAATCCCTGAATTCACGATTACCGCCTGTGCATAAGAAGAATGCTCCACCGCATTCCTGTCCCAAAGCACCGGGGCCGCTTTCACCACATTGGAAGTAAAGACTCCTGCCGCCCTGCAAGGCGTCCGGCTGTAAACGATCGCCATATCCTTCCTGTCCTTATATTTTACTCCGGCCGCTACGCCCGCCGCCTCAAACCCTTCTGCCGCGGTTACCCCGCCATTTATCTTCCTTATTTCCATCTCCTTTTCTCCTTTCCTTATACCGTCAATTCCCTTTTGCAGTCCGCAGATTCATCGGAATATTCCCTACAATAAAACGCACACAAATTTATGCGCAATCTGCCTTCTCTTATTGATTAAAAGCCACAATATTCCCCTCATCCAGGACAAAGTCATAATAATTCAAGTCTTCTCTCTTCGTCCACCCAATCCGGTTCCAGAATGCATTCCCTACATCATTTTTGGTAAAGGCAATCAATGAAATCTTACTGATCTTTTCCTTTTTCAACGCTTCCATGGCAAACACCACCATGGCCTTCCCAATCCCTTTCATACGATAATCCTCGTGTACGCACACATGGTACATACACCCTCTTCTCCCGTCATGGCCGCAAAGGATCGCCCCCACTATCTTCCCGTCTTCCAAAGCCACCACGCTGGTCCCGGGATTCCTTGTAAGAAAACGCTCCACTCCTTCCTTAGAGTCGTCAATGCTGCGCATGGCAAAACCTTTTATGCTCATCCAAAGGGAGTATACCCCTTCATAATCCCCGGCCGTCATCGTCCGTATCATTATATTCCTCACTTCCCGCCATCCGGCCTTATACATTTAACCCTTTATCTTCTTCGCATCCCATCATCAGGTTCAGACACTGCACCGCAGCGCCGGATGCCCCTTTTCCGAGATTATCAAATTGGGCTGTCAGGACCATTCTGTCCGCATTCCCCGTCACAAATATTTTTAACCCGTCAAAGCCGGAACAGCCGTTGCCCGCCATCATACCGCCCTCCAGCTTTTCTTCCGCCCCGGCCTCCATTACCCGGATAAGTTTCTGCCCCTGATAAAAATCTTCGTAAAACTCCCTAAGCTTTCCCGGCTCCCGATACTTCTTCAGGAATTCCCCGTATACCGGGACCGAAACCACCATTCCGCTATAATAATCCGCCACAATTGGCGAAAACAAAGGCTCCCTTGCCAGCCCGGCAATCTTCTTCATCTCTTTTAAATGTTTATGGTTCTGGGAAAGGGCGTACTCCCGGGGTGCATCCAATTCCCGTTTCCTCCCTTCCCCTTCATACTGGCCGATCATCTTTTTTCCGCCGCCGCTGTATCCTGTAAGGGAAAATGCGGAAAACGGATAATCTTCCGGCAAGATCCCATGGGCCGTCAAAGGATAGGCCAAAGAGATAAAACCGGTGGCATGGCATCCCGGCACTGCTACTCTCTTCCCCGACCTGACGGCTTCCTTATGCCCCAAGGAGAGTTCCGGAAATCCATAAGCCCATCCTTCCTGCGTCCTGTGAGCGGTGGAAGTATCAATGATCCTGACCGATTCGTTTTCCACAAGCCCGGCCGATTCCCTGGCCGCCGCATCCGGCAGGCATAATAAAACGATATCCGCAGAATTGATCAGCCGTTTCCTTTCTTGCACATCTTTCCTCAATTCCGGCGCAATCGGTAGTAATTCTATATCTTCACGTCCCTCAAACCGTTCATGTATCCTTAAGCCTGTGGTTCCTTCGCTTCCATCAATGAATATCTTCGTTTTCATTTTCTTCTCCCTTAACATCCATTTCCTTTTCAGGACTTATCTTTTTAGCACATATCTTATCCATCATACACTCTCCCCCGGAAAATCTCAATCATTTTATTCGCGGCTGCGACAGCAGCCATTTCCCTCTTGCGCGCAGTGCGCATCCTCCCGGAGGGTTTTCGTATCATAGGAAATTGCAAAGCAATTTCCTATGATAGATTCGGGTGTCAAAAGGCCCATCCGGCGGCCCCGTCTGGCAGATGGCACAAAAG
>CAOKPU010000009.1 GCA_948470755.1 uncultured Lachnospiraceae bacterium
GTAGAACTTCTTCGCGAAGCAGCCTCTGCTGCGAGTGATTAGAAGTTCTTCTCACACTAACCTTTGACCGCTCCCGCAGCCACCCCCGCAATAATATATTTCTGCATAAACACATAAAAAATCATCAATGGAGCCACTCCCAGCATCAGCATTGGGAACAACGCGGTCCAATCCGTAGAAAACTGCCCGATATTCCGCGAAACCTCCTGCAAAATAACATCTTTCTCCCGGCTTTGCAAAAACAGCAGCGGCGTCATAAATTCATTCCACACATTCAGCGTCACAATAATAACCACTGTGGATATGACCGGCTTTAACAAAGGCAGTACGATGGAAAAAAACTTCTTCCCCACCGAACACCCATCAATTTCCGCCGCTTCCTCCAGTTCCCTGGGAATCGTGGATTCGATAAATTCTTTAAAAAGGAACACCCCCTGCGGCGTATTGATCGCCACATTGACAAGAATCACCGCAAACGCGCTGTTCATCAGATGAAAGCTCTTTACGATCTTATAAAGGCTCACAATATTCATCTGGAACGGCACAATCAGCCCTGCCAGGAAAAACAGGAAAAACCGCATCCCCCATTTCGTTTTCGTCCTGGCTAAAGCATATCCCGCCATAGAAGCGAAAATGACAATGAAAAAAACCGCCGTCGCCGTAATAAACAACGTATTCCCAAACGCCCTGGGAAACTGCATGTCCTGCCATGCCGTCACGTAATTTTCCACCAAAAACACTTTCGGCAGCGCAAGCGGGCTTGCCGTAGCCTCCTTTGGGCTTTTCAATGTCGTTACAATCAAATAATAAATAGGGATAAACCAGATAACCGCCAGTAAAATCATCACGATTTCCGTCACCGCCAAACTTCTTTTCCGTCTTGTCATGATATCGCCTCACTCCATTTCCCCATCAGTTTGGTCACAAAAGCACTGATTGCCAGCACAATGATAAAGAAACATACGCCGAACGCGGCGCCGGTGGAATAAAACCCGTCCGAAATGCCTTTCTTCATCATGACCGTCATTACCGTCTCCGTAGCGTTTCCCGGCCCGCCGGAAGTCATGGAATAAATAATATCGAATACCTTCATCCCTCCGATCAGCCCTGTCACCACAATAATTTTCACCGAAGGACACATCAACGGAAGCGTAACATAAAAAAACTTCTGCAAACCGCTCGTTCCATCGATATCCGCCGCCTCATACAAATCCTTGGAAATACTCTGCAGATTGGCGAGATAAATGACCATCGCCCATCCCGTCCACTGCCATACCTGCGTAAAAATCACGGAAAACAACGCCCTGTTCGCCGTAAAAAAATTAAACGTCTCCAAGCCCATCCGGTGGAATAAATTATTCACCAGCCCGTAATCCGAAGAAGACATAATAAAATTCCATAAATACCCGATAATCAAGGAGCTGAACACTGCCGGGAAAAAATAAACCGCCCGCAACAGATTCCTCGTTTTTAACTTCTTATCCAAAACCACCGCCAAAGGCAGCGCCAATATCGTCTGGAAAGAAGTCAACATAATGGCGTAAATCACAGAATTTTTAATTGCCGTCGTCATCAGCGGCGTATCCAATACTTTCCGGTAGTTGCCGATCCCGACGAAATGCAGATTCACCGGATTCATATCCGTATAATCCGTAAAGCTGTAAAACACCGTATATAAAAACGGCACGATGCTAAACAACAGGTAAATCAAAAATGCCGGCAAAATAAATAAAATAAAATAATACCCAAGCGTTCCCGCTTCCCGCTTTTTTGCGCCCGTTCTCCTCATTTTCCGCTCCTTCCCTTCCAAAACCCGCCCTTTGCATTGTACAAAAAAAGCGCCCCAAACTCCTTTTTTCTTTTGAGGCGCTTTTTCTAACCCGGCATGCCGGAATGCTGCTCTATGTAAGCCTTATTTGGACAACAGCTCCGCTACCGCCGCATCTACATTCTGAAGGGTCGTTGACAAATCCTGCGCCCCAAGAAGGTAACTTTGCATCTGGGTGCCGTACTCTTCATGTGCCGGCGCAGCCGTTCCCCATTCGTTCCAAGGACAATACACGTTTCCTGCCGCCAGCGCTTCCGACGCGCTGTTATAAGCTTCCGGCAGATCAAAGGATGCCCCTTCCAGATAAGAAGATCCGCCCTGGTTGTTTTCCCACAAAGCCGTCTGCCCTTCGATCGTGGAAATAGCCGCAACCACCTTCATCGCCGCTTCTTTGTTCGCAGAATTCTCATTTACCGCAAACCCGCAGCCAGGCCCGCCGATCAGCCATCCCGCACTCTCGCTCTGTCCATAGAAAGGCATCATATCAATCTGTAAATCAGGATTTTTCGCCATAATCGCATCCAGATCCCAAGGGCCGGAACAGAACATAGCCGCATCCCCCATCGCAAACTGCTCCAATGCCTGATCGTGATCAATACCTGTCATATCCGTCGTGTAAATGCCCTCGGTGATCATCTCTGACCATTTTTCCAGATAAGGGTCCCATGTGCCGTCCATCGTTGCCTTTCCTTCCCTGTAATCACTGCCGAAGTTCTTCCCCGCATCGGTGGAAAGATATTCTGCCGCTACAAAGGCCATGGAATTTTTCAGCATCGGCTCCCATGATTTTAACCCTGCCGCCAAAGGGGTAATCCCCAAATCCTGAAACTGCTTGCAAACCGCAATGTACTCATCAAAAGTCTTGGGCAGCTCGATATTATGATCCGCGAACAACTGCTTATTATAGAAAATCCCTTCAAACCAACTGATTCCGGGGAGTGCATATACGCTTCCGTTATAGGAATACACGCTCGTTCCCGCGTCCGAATATTTTCCGGCCAATTCATCCAGCGACGCCAGATAACCAAGCCTTGCATGTTTCAATGCCGATCCCGGGGACTCGCAAATAATATCCGGCCCTTCTTCCGCCGACAACTGGGTATCCACGATCGTATCGTAATTGGAATTGTCTATGAACAAATACTCGATTTCCACATCCGGCACCGCCTCCTCCAAATAATCAAGCATAGCCGCTACCGTATCCTCGCTGTTCCAGTAAGTCATACGTATCACCGTTTTCCCGCCGGCGCTCTCTTCTTGCGCCGTTCCTTCCTCTTCTTTTGCGCTGTCCGCAGGAGCAGTTGTTTCCTCCTTCGCCGGTTCTGCCGGTTTACTTCCGCATCCGGCCAGCATTGCCGCTGTCATAGCCGTACACAACAAAATGCTCAGTAACTTTCTTTTCATCCCGTCCTATCCTCCCTTTCCTTTGATATGCTCATTCTAAGGCTTTTTCCCCGGCATTGATATAATACATTTTTTAGAAACCTGTTCCTTTTTCGTGTAATCCGCCTTTCATCTATGCCATAAGTCAATCAATCTTTCTCCCTGATCCGTACTGTAAAGCAAGTATGCCCCTCCTCCGTAATCTGCACGGAAAGCCCGCATCCTTCCCCATAATAAATGGCAATCCTCTGCTGGATGTTGAAAATGCCATACCCCTTTCCCGGCTTCTCCAAAATATCCTCCAACATCCCGACATCCATCACCGGCCCATTGTTGCTGATCGAAAAAACCAGCCACTGCCCTTCTTTACGGAACTCTATTGCCACCATCCCATACCCTTCGTCTTCTTCGATATAATCAATCCCATGTTCTATCGCATTTTCCACAATCGGCTGCAACAGGAAATTCAGCATTTCACAGGCAAGCCCATTCTCATCGATCCGATATTCCACAGCAAACGCTTTTTCCTTTGTCATCTGCAATAATTCCACATAAGCCCGGACATTTTCCAGTTCCCTTTCCACTGTAGTCACCGGCTGCCCATTGTTCAGGGTTGTCCGGTAAAATTTTGCAAGCAGTCCAGTAATCGCGCTGATTTCTTCCTCCCCTTTCTTCAATGCCTTCCATTTAATGGAGGAAAGGGTATTGTAGAGGAAATGAGGATTGATCATTGCCTGCAATGCTTTTAATTCCGTTGCTTTTTTTTCTATTTCAATCTTATACACCTGATTAATTGTATCATTTAACCGTTCCGTCATCCTCCCCAGACTGTTAGTCACAATACCGATCTCATCCGTGTCTTCGGTATAGCAAGGATGTTCCAGATTTCCTCCGGAGATCATTTCCGCCTGCTCCTTTAAAGAAAGCAGCCGTCTGCTCAATGTCCGGGAAAAAATACTGATAAAAAATAGGACTACCAGCATACAGATAAATACGACCACTAAAGTGGAAACAATAATAGAGTTGGCCTGCCCTGATATCATGCTCCTTTCCACATAATAATAGATCTTCCATCCAGTGCTTTCCAATGACCCAGCCTTCATAATACAGCCTGCCACGACTTCTTTTCCTTTATGTAAACCAGTACTTTCCATCAAGGTGCCCTTCCCTTCCGAACCTTGCCCTTCCTCCCGCTGTGCCACTTCCAGAACCCGGCCATTGATGTCCTCATCCGGCGATTTCTTCCAATAAATGACCGTCCCTTTCCCATCCGTAATCAAAATCCCATTTTCCAGATAATCCATACTGCGTACCGGTTCCAACATCCGGTTTAAGAAGAATTCCGTCCGCATCACCCCAATCGGCCGACTGGTAGTGGCCGTATCCAGCACCGTCCTTGTGGCATACAGGCTCTCTCCTTCCACCGTCCATTTCGTCCTGAAATTCTTTTGATGTTCCTGATACCATTCTTCCTTTTCATAAATACCGGAAGGCTCCAAGAACGACCCTACTTTATCTTTCACATAAGGCGTCACGATCCTGATATTCTTTATGTTGGAATCGCTGCTGATAAAATACCAGAAAATAGGCTCCACCGTCTTATTCAAGACTTGGGCGATCTCCACATTGTCAAAAGGATTCTTTTCCAAAGTTTCCCGGAAAGAAAGATGATAGGCGAGAAACTTTGTAAAGTCTGTTTCCCGCCCAAACCTGGCTTCCATTTCCATCAGAAGCCTGCCCAAATTATTGTCCACTGTTTTTTTTGTCTGCTCCAGCAGATTCGTACTGGACACATGAAAAGAATAAATCCCTAGAATAGCAATGGGAATGGAAACCAACGCAGTAAAACTGATAATCAGCTTTTTCCGAATGGAAGCCTTCCCCGTAAACCAGTCCCAAAACATATACATCCCTTTACCCATACATGTCCTCCTTATCATTCTTTCCATCTGCAGTCTCTGCGGCTTTTGCGGCTGACATACTTATCGCCGCAGCATCTATTGTTCCCTATACTGCTTCGGCGTCACCCCAAAATGATTCTTAAACAGCCGGTTAAAATAAGACTGGTTCGGATAACCGCAGGCTTTCCCCACATCCACTATCTTCATTTTTCCTTGCTCCAAAAGAATCTTTGCCTGCTGCATCCTATAATCGGTTAGATATTTTATCAGGCTCACTCCCGTTTCCTGCTTGAAAATATAACTCACATAAGCCGGAGTCAGGCATACTTTTCCGGCAATCCCTTCTAAACTTAAATCTTCCATATATTCGTTTTTCACCATCCGTATGATTTCCGCCACCGTCTGGCTGACATCCGCCGTATCTTCTTGCTGCATGGAACCCGCCTTTTCCATTACACGGTAAAAAGCTTCCTCCACTTCATCCAAGCCGCTGCATTCCATAATCTCATCCGTGGTTTCAAAAAGGATACCTTTATTATAAATCCCGTATTCTTCATACAGTGCTTTTGCGATGTCCAGGAATGTATATTTGGCATACATTGCGCTGGAAGATTTTTCATCTTTTAAACAGCTTAAATAAGCCGCCATATGCTCCCTCACTGCCGGCAGATCCCTTTCCGATATGCTCTTTAGGATCTTTTGTTTCATCTTCTCCGTCCGGGTCAGCCGTTCCTCCTTCCCTCTATGTACCTTACCGGCATAAATGATGCCTGAAAAGCAACTAAACGTATCCTCTCTAAGCCGCTCAATTTCCTGCATATTTTTTCCAAAATCCTTCCATCCATAACAGTGCCTTCCCACAATCATGGATACCCTTCCGTCTTCCCGCCTCGTCATCGCCTGATATATCTTTTCCGCCGTCCGTTCAATCTCCCCATGATCCGGACATTTCCCGTCATAGAGAAGGATATTTGCCATATTAGGATATTGATTAATATATTCATAACCCATGGGGACGGCTTTTTCCAGAATATTCACAAACTCATCATAACTATGTTCAAAATAATTCCCTTCCGTTTCTATGCAGATCACAACCATATACTTGTTCTGCAGATGTATGCCATATGCCTCCAGATTCTTTCCAATTTCCCCGCACGAAGCCTTCGGACTCATCAATTTAAAAAGAAGCAGACTCTTATCCGCCACCAGCAGAGATTCCTTTTTCTCTTCCCACTGTTTTTTTTCCTTGCAGATTGCTATTACTTTCCCCATTACGCTGTAGAATTCCTCTACTTCAATCGGTTTTAACAGATAATTCACCGCATTGACCTCACAGGCCTGCTTCGCATACTCAAACTCTCCATATGCACTGAAAATGATAATCACCAGGCTGCTATTATACTCATTGGCCGCCCGCGCCAATTCAAGCCCATCCATATAAGGCATCTTCACATCCGTCAACAGAATATCTACCGGATGCCCCTTCAAATATTCCAATGCCTTCTTTCCATTGGACGCTTCCGCCACCTTCAGCGGCAATGCAAATTTATCGATCAGGAAACGGATGCCTTCCCGCTCCGTCTTTTCATCATCCACCAATAATATCCTCAGCATCTTACGCACCCCCGTCAAATTACACTTTTCTTATTTTATTATAAATTCAGCCGGCATCAATGCAAATAAAAGATTTTTGGGAAAAAATTGCATTTTTTTACGGTTTATGACAGGATTTGGCCATCAAAAGGCCCGTCCGGCATCCTCGCCCTGCAGATTGCACAAATAAATATGTGTTCACTCTGCAGGGCGGGGCGCCGGACGGGCCTTTTGATGGCCAAATCCTATGAATAAAAAAGTACGCATATCCTCCGAGGCTTTTCGTCTCTTAACTTAAGATGCACGGCTTTCAGACGCCGGCCAAACGATCAACCTTAGTTCTCCCCCATTTTCAAAAGCTTTGCCGCCTGGTCGGCTGCGATGCAGGCGTCCAGGATTTCCTGGATATCCCCGTCCATAATCTTATCCAGCTTATATAACGTCAGATTGATCCGATGATCCGTTACTCTTCCCTGCGGGAAATTATACGTCCTTATCTTCTCCGAACGGTCGCCTGTCCCTATCTGGCTACGACGCAGTTCCGCTTCCGCATCATGGGCTTTCTGCTGCTCAATGTCATATAGTTTGGCGCGCAGCAGCGCAAATGCTTTAGCTTTGTTCTGAAGCTGTGATTTTTCCGTCTGGCTGTAAACCACAATACCGGTAGGATAATGGGTCAGGCGCACGGCGGAATCCGTCGTATTAACGCACTGCCCGCCATTCCCGGAGGCTCTCATAACATCAATCCGGATATCCTTATCATCAATCACTACATCCACTTCCTCTACTTCGGGCATAACCGCTACGGTTATCGTGGAAGTATGGATGCGCCCGCCGGATTCGGTTTCCGGCACACGCTGCACCCTGTGTACCCCGCTTTCATATTTCAGTTTAGAATACGCACCCTGGCCGGAAATCATAAAATTCACTTCCTTCATGCCGCCAATGCCGATTTCATCCACATTCATGGTTTCTACTTTCCAATGCTGGCTTTCGGCATAATGGACATACAAACGGTACATTTCTGCGGCAAAGAGCGCCGCCTCATCGCCGCCCGCCCCCGCCCTGATTTCCACGATAACATTTTTATCATCATTGGGGTCTTTAGGGAGAAGAAGGACTTTCAATTCCTGTTCCAGCTCTTCCACACGCTTTTTGGAAGCATTCAATTCTTCTTTCAGCATATCCCTCATATCTTCATCATTTTCTTCTTCCAGCATCGAAACGCTGTCTTCGGCATCCTGCCTGCATTTCTTATATTCCCTATAAGCTTCCACAATGGGGGTCAGATCGCTTTGTTCCTTCATCAGCGCACGGAATCGTTCCTGATTATTGGTCACCGTCGGCTCTCCCAGCTCGCTTAATATCTCCTCAAAACGAATGAGTAAGTCCTCTAATTTATCAAACATTCCTATCCCTTTCTACCGCTTTTGCGGATTTCCATCCATACACAACCCTGTCCAGCCCGGCATAATCTTTCACGGTCGTAATCCCCTGATATCCGGCTTTTTCCATGATTTCCCCCACTGCCCCGGCCTGGTCATATCCTATTTCAAAGAAAAGATATCCCCCTCCCTTAAGATGTGCCGGTGCATGGGAAGCTATTTCCCGGTAAAAGAAAAGCCCGTCTTCTTTCCCGTCCAGGGCCTCCTTCGGTTCATAATCCCTTACTTCCTCCATCAAACCGGGAATAACTCCCGTTGGGATATAAGGCGGGTTGGAAACGATCATATCATATTTGCCTTCCACTCTTTCAAACAAATCGCTTTGTACAAATCGGCAGCAAAACGGCTCCCTTTCTTTTTCTTCCAGCTCCATGAGCCATTTCGCATTTTCTCTCGCCACCATAAGGGCCTTCTCCGATACATCCGTCCCTACCCCCTGACAGCCATTGGAATAATGCAGCAGGCTTAAAAGAATGCACCCCGACCCCGTACACAGATCCAATATTTCCATCCCATCATGGAGATGGCGCAATACTTCTTCCACCAATATCTCCGTATCCTGTCTTGGGATCAAGACGCGCTCATCCACTTTAAAAACCAGCCCCATAAATCCCTGTCTGCCTGTAATATATTGCAACGGCTTATGATTTTTCCTTTTTTCTATGAAATCAACATACTTGTTTTTTTCTTCTTCCGGCACTTCGCGATCCCCATGGACAAGCAAAGCATTCCTGTCCGTATGGCATACATGCTCTAACAGAAGCCTGGCATCCAGCTCATTTTCCTCAATCCCCGCCCCGGCAAGCTCATGGACGCCGTAGTAATATACCTCTTTATATTTCATCAGCCCATTCTCTTTACTTCATTCTTTCTTCCAAACTTTTAAAAAATTGATTCCTTTTCCTTTGCAACGGTTTCTTCTTTATCTAAACGTCATCCTCTTCATCGTCTTCCGAAGTCTGATCCACAAGCCAAGAATCATCAATTTCATATCCAAACGTATCTTTCAGATAGGCTTTCCAATCAAAAACCGCTTCTACGGAGGCAATAGCCACCCGGGCCATTTCCTCGTCCGGCTCTTTCGTAGTCAGCCTTTGTAACATCATGCCGGGAGCCGAAAGGATCTTTACCAGAATATTATCGCTTCTGCCCGCCAGACGGATGATCTCATAAGAAATCCCTGCAATGACCGGTATCAGCGCAATCCTTAACAGGATGCGTAACGCCGGCTGCTGCACCCGGATAAAGAAGAACACGATAATGCTGACAAATACTACGAAAAACATAAAACTTGTCCCACATCTTTTGTGAAGCCTTGAACTGCGCATTACGTTATGAACCGTCAATGGCCGTCCTTTTTCAATACAATTTATGCATTTATGCTCCGCCCCATGATATTGGTAAAGACGTTTAATGTCTTTCATCATGGCAATCGCTACGATATATGCTACGAATATGAGAATCCGTATCAGCCCCTCAATTATCGCCATTACGGATGCATTACGGATATATGCTTCAAACAAAGAAGTAATATAATACGGCAGCACCATAAAAACGGCCACCGCAAGCACGATGGAAAAAGCAGTTACAATGCCAAGCATAACATTTTCCGCTTTATCCTTAAATACCTTATGAAACACTTTGTCCGCCGCCGTTTCTTTTGCCCCTTCATCTTCATAAAAAGAAACAGAATGATTCAGGGTCCTCATACCCAATATCATGGAATCCAGGAAATTAAAAATACCGCGGATAAAAGGGGCTTTTTTCAGCCCGCTCCCATCCATGACGCCTCTGTACACATCTACTTCCACATCAATCTCACCATCCGGCTTGCGGACAGCCACGGCATACTGTTCTTTATTTTTCATCATTACGCCTTCCAGCACCGCCTGTCCTCCAATGCCGGAATAACGCCCGCCTTTGTCTTTCTTCATCACATTCCAGTCCTCATAACCAACTGCCATTACATATCATGGCAATGTTTTGTATTTAAATAAGGTTGAGATATGCACCTCAACCTTTTTCAGTAAGCTTTCCTCTTACATTCATAACCATCCGCGCTGTACCAATCCTTGCTTGTACAGCCAATTTATCCTTTGCAGATTATTTCTGCCCAACGCCGTATTTTCTGTTGAACTTATCGATACGCCCGTCAGCCCTTACCGTTTTCTGCTGTCCGGTATAGAACGAATGGCATTTGGAACAAACTTCAACATGAATCTCCGGTTTTGTAGAACCTGTTACAAATGTGTTACCGCAGTTGCAAGTTACTGTTGCCTGATAATACTTAGGATGGATTCCTTCTTTCATTTTTTTCACCTCTCTATAGTAAACATTTATCATGCGCTACCTTGGCCGCATATCATCCATGCCAATACCCCGCTGTAAGCTGCCTGTATCATACCCTGACGGTCTTTCATAATATCCAAACAGCTTTTTTAGTATATCACAGCTTATCCGGCCATGCAAGCATTTTCTATCCGAACTTTATAAGAACTTCATTTTTTTTACAATTTGCACGAATTCCATATTGTCCCTCGTCTTTGAGAACATATCCAATATTCTATCGACAGCTTCCTCCGGCTTAAGCCCGTTCAAAGCCTTGCGCATAATACTGATCGCTTCCTGCTCTTCCGCGGAAAGCAGTAAGTCTTCCCTTCTCGTACTGGACTTCGGAATATCAATGGCCGGAAATACCCTCCGTTCCGACAGTTTACGGTCAAGAACCAGTTCCATATTGCCCGTCCCCTTAAATTCCTCGTAAACAACGTCATCCATCTTGCTTCCCGTCTCTACCAAAGCCGTGGCCAGAATCGTAAGGCTTCCCCCACCGCGCATATTCCTGGCAGCGCCAAAGAAACGCTTCGGCATATGCAAAGCCGCGGGGTCAAGGCCGCCTGACAACGTTCTTCCGCTGGGCGGGACGGTAAGGTTATACGCCCTTGTCAGACGGGTAATGCTGTCTAATAGTATCATAACATCTTTTTTATGTTCTACGAGGCGCTTTGCACGTTCAATTACCATCTCGGATACCCGCTTATGGTGTTCCGGCAGTTCATCGAAAGTGGAATAAATCACTTCCACATTCGGACCCTCAATCGCCTCTTTGATGTCCGTCACTTCCTCCGGACGCTCATCGATCAACAAAATAATCAAATGCACTTCCGGGGAATTTCTTTTGATAGACTTCGCCACTTCTTTTAGCAATGTCGTCTTTCCCGCTTTCGGCTGGGATACGATCATCCCCCTCTGCCCTTTGCCCACCGGGCTGATCAAATCCATAATACGCATCGCTACCGAAGCCCCCGGCGTTTCAAGGTTCAACCGTTCGTCCGGGAACACCGGCGTCATATCTTCAAAATTGCCCCTGCGCATTGCCGCCTCCGGAACATATCCGTTAATCGTTTTTACATACAATAATGCGCTGAACTTCTCGCTTTGTGTCTTAATCCTTGTATTCCCTTCCAGGATGTCCCCCGTCTTCAGATTAAACCGTCTGATCTGGCTGGGCGCAACATATACATCGTTTTCCCCCGGAAGATAATTTTCACACCGGATAAAACCATAACCGTCCGGCATCACTTCCAAGATGCCATGGGCAGTGATCCCGCTGTCCAGATCCGAAGGGTATTTTTCGTCCTCTCTTGGCATTTCCGTCTTACTCTCCCTGCGCGACTGTGCCTCTTGACGGTTTTCGCCATAAACCCGCCCTTCATTCTGGTTCTTTTTCCCCTCGCTTGGATTGCGGTTCTCATAATTTCCTTTCGGTTCCCCGCGGTTATCCGCTTGACGCTTCCCCTCTTCCCGGCCGCGTTCTCCCCTTGGTTCAGGCTTTTCCCCGTTCTTTGCATTTTCCCGGGCTGTAGCGCTCCCCGTCTTTCTGCCTTCCGCCGCGCTTTTCGCCTCCTGAGCGTTTTTCTTTGCAGGCCGTCTGCCTCTTCCTGTCTTTTCCGCATCCGACGCCGGATGCTCCACAGTGCTTTTCTCCTTCTCATCCTCTGAAAGCATCGCCTCTATTACCTCTGCTTTTTTCATCCCTGATGTCCCTTTTATCCCTCTTGCTTTTGCGATTTCCTTCAAATCTACAAGCGCCAATGATTCGTATTTTTCTCTCATAAAATCCTCCGCTTCTTTCTTCAACAGACAGGCAACCACCCTTACGGCAGACAGGCGCTTTGCCTTTCTACTACTATTCAACTTATTTCTTTCGTTCATGGGGTTTTATAGCTGATATGTAAATGGAATTGCTCATCAAATACCCTATTGCAGATCAATGCGATAACAGACGCATCAAAAACATGCCGGCATCCGACCTTCACAGCAATGGCCATACATGCGGACATGTCTGCTCAAACCATCGGCTGCAAAAGCCAACAACCTCGCGGCGGCCAAGTGGAAACAGCCACTTAACTCGTTGCCCACGGGAATAAACACTTTCTGTTGCCACCCATTATACAACAGCTTTTCCAAAATAGGAAGTCTTTTTTGATTCTTTTTCCAATCGCAACAGATTGCAATTCCAATCCAAATATTATATGATATTCCAGTATTCAGTTAAAAACCCTCCGCCCGGACTTCTTTTATACAGACAGGCCGCATTTATAGACAGGGCTTTTGACGCCTGAATCACTATCGGATCAAAATTAAGAAAAAGCGAGGAGAAACTATGACTACAAACGAAAAAGCCCTGCAACTTCATAAACAATGGAACGGTAAACTGGAGACAGTATCCAAAACCCCTGTAAAATCCCGGGAGGATCTTTCCTATGCTTATACGCCCGGCGTTGCCGAGCCATGCAAAGTTATCGCCCAAAATAAGGAAGAAGCTTATACTTATACAATGAAAGCCAATACGGTAGCCGTTATTTCCGACGGCAGCGCCGTTCTTGGCTTAGGCAATATCGGCCCTTATGCCGCCATGCCGGTTATGGAAGGAAAAGCCGTACTTTTCAAAGAATTCGGCGGGGTAAATGCCGTACCGATTTGTCTTAACACACAGGATACGGAAGAAATCATCAAAACAGTTACGTACCTTGCCCCCGGTTTTGGCGGCATTAACTTAGAAGATATCAGCGCGCCCCGCTGTTTTGAGATTGAAGAACGTCTGAAAGAAATATTGGATATCCCCGTTTTTCATGATGACCAGCACGGCACTGCCATCGTCGTCCTGGCCGGCGTCATCAATGCCTTAAAGGTAACCGGCAAAAACAAGGAAAACTGTAAGACTGTTGTAAACGGGGCTGGCAGCGCAGGCATAGCCATTACCAAGCTGCTTCTCACTTATGGCTTGTCCAATATCATCATGTGCGATAAAGCAGGGATCATATCCAGACAGACAACGGGATTAAACTGGATGCAGGAAAAGATGGCTCAGGTCACAAATCCCAATAACGAAACCGGCTCCTTAGCTGACGCCTTAAAAAATGCGGATATTTTTATAGGGGTTTCCGCCCCCGGCGTCGTTACAAAGGAAATGGCAGCTTCCATGAATAAAGATGCTATCCTTTTCGCCATGGCAAACCCTGTCCCGGAGATCATGCCGGATCTCGCCAAAGAAGCCGGAGCCAGGATCGTCGGGACGGGACGCAGCGATTTTCCCAACCAAATTAACAATGTAGTGGCTTTTCCCGGTATTTTCAAAGGCGCTTTGGAAAGCCGCGCCACACAGATTACGGAAGAAATGAAGCTTGCCGCCGCCTATGCCATTGCAAGTCTTGTCCCCGATGAAGAACTGAATGAGAATAATATTATGCCGGAAGCCTTTAACCCCAAAGTGGCGGAAGCAGTGGCCCAGGCCGTCCGTTCCCTTAGATAACCCCATCACTGCTCAATATATAAGGGCGGCAGACGTCCCACGGACAGGTGGCTTTAATATGGAAATAACAAGCAGACAGATCCCTTTTCCAAAAAACATGATGCGGAAAAACGAAAAAGGATATTTGGAAAAATGGCATGGGAAGCGTTACTATTCCCTGGATGCCTATTTAAAGAATACCTATGGTAAGAAATTAAAAAAGGTTGCGATTGACGGCGGATTTACCTGTCCTAACAGGGACGGCACGCTCGATACCCGCGGCTGTATCTTTTGCAGCGGGGCTGGCAGCGGGGATTTTTCCGTGCCTTTTTCCTCCATACAGGCAACAGAGCCATATATCGCCTATTTCCAGGCGTATACTTGCACCTATGCCCCCGCGTCCTATTTGAACCAATTATATCGGAAGGCTTTGGAATCGCCCTCCGTTGCAGGGATTTCCATCGCCACCCGCCCGGACTGCCTGCCGGAAGATGTCCTTTCCCTTTTATCAGCGCTTAAGGAAGACTATCCGGATAAATTTATCTGGGTTGAACTAGGTCTTCAGACCATTCATGAGGATACGGCAGACTATATCCGGCGGGGCTATCCCCTGGACTGTTTCTCCGATGCGGTAGGACAATTATCCCTACGGGGAATACCGGTCATAGCCCATATCATTCTTGGGCTTCCCGGGGAATGCCGGACGATGATGCTGCAGACCGTCCAATATTTGAATATGCTCCCTATTTCCGGCATAAAATTTCATCTTCTTCATATATTAAAAGGCACTGACCTGGCTATGGATTATCAAAATGGCAGATTCCGCGCCTTGTCCATGGACGGCTATCTGGAAATCCTCATCCATTGTATCTGCCATCTTGCGCCGGATACCATTATCCACCGCGTAACCGGCGACGGGCCAAAGGATCTGCTGATAGCCCCTTTATGGAGCGGCAATAAAAAGAAGGTCCTGAACGCCCTTCATCACCGTATGAAAATAGAAAATGCTTATCAGGGAAAATACTGGAAAGGAACGATATTATGACCCAAGAACCTCTGACGCTTTATAAATTGATTATCCTTTATATGCTCAACCGGGTGGACTTCCCCCTGACCAGCGCGCAAGTAGGGGATTTCATCTTAGAAAAAGAATATACCAACTTCCTCACTTTACAGCAAGCCATTTTTGAACTTACCGATGCGGGGCTGACGGCCGCCCGCACAATTGGCAACCGGACCCATCTGCTGATCACCCCGGAAGGGAAAAACACCCTTTCTTTTTTTGAAAACCGTATCAGCCCTGCGATAAAAGAGGAGATATGCGCTTATCTGAAAGAAAATGAAATGCATCTGAAAGACGAAGTCTCCATTTCTTCGGAATATTATAAATCCACTTCCGGCGAATACAGCGCACATTTAATTGCCTGGGAAAAAGACGTAAAATTAGTGGAACTGACGCTTTCCGTCCCCACTGAAGCATCCGCTGCCGCTATCTGCGATAACTGGCAGCGGAAAAACCAAGCCGTCTATCAATTTCTTGTAGAACAATTATTTTAATGCCTTTTTAAAATCTGGCTCCAGTCGGAAATGCCGGCAACATTTTTGGCAAAATCAGTATATGATTCCCCTTGCTCCGTATCCATATATTTGTATACATTGTATGCATATTTCGGAGATCCGTCCGCATGATTGATGCCAAGCGCAAGCCCTTGTGCAATTTCTTCCACTGCATCCGTCTGTCTGGAAAATAAGATCGAATCAATATGCTCGTTCGCTTCCGCTTTTTTATATGCATATACGATAGCCGCCGCCTGGACATCCTCCCCGTTCGTAGATGTATAACCTAATTCGCTTAGGATAATGGAACGGACTTCCCCCTCTTCCGTCAGGAATTCTTCCTGCTCCATATAATCCGTCACCACCTCAATATTGGCCATAGTGATCATTGGGGTTTCCGGAGAATCCTTCACATATCTGGACGGCTTCCATACATAAGGCGTCGTCAGAGGCACGTTATACGGATGGATTGCGAGCCCCCAACCGATATTCCCTTCCTCTTTTATCTGTCTGTTAAACTCATCCAGAATATCCCTTGCATCATAATTCCCGGACGCCGGGTTGTTCCTGTCCCACTGCTGATCCAAAGAAATGTATACACTGCAGGCGCTGTTGATGCTTTTAATCGCGTTGTAAAAGATGCGGAACGCCCTGGCATATTCCTTTACATAGGTTTCCAGGTTTACATGTTCCATATAATTCCATTCTTTCCTGGCGTTGATCTCGTTGCCGATCACCCAGTTTGCCACCATTCCCCTTCCGTTTACCGTGCCGGAATATCTTTCTGCCAGAAAAGCCCCTACCGCAGCCAGATACTCTTCCCCGGCCGCATCGCTGGCGTTAAATGCATAATACGGCGCGCTTCCGATGCCCGAACGCGCCAGAGGATGTACCATTTGCGGGTAAGCGGAGGCAATATCATTCAAAATAATCGCCGTAATCTCTATCCCTTTGGAGGTAAGTGTACGGAACACCAGATCATATTCCGACATAACTTGTCCATTAAAAGCGTAACTTTTCCCATTATAGCTATAATAAATCGTAGGATAAATGTCTCCGGTAGACTGCCCCAATATCCGCGATACCGGAATATTGTACGCCGCATGTTTTACCCCCAGGTCATCCAGCTCCGCCGTCCGCAGTTTATTCGGATCGATCAAAAGCCCTTTTTTGGTGACCGGCTTATCCCCATTGGATTTATACTTGGACACATCGTCCATATTGGTAATATAATGCGGACTGCTCACCGGCACATATTGGCCGTCCTTTTTCACCGCCACGACAAATTTACGGAAGATCCCGCTTTCCGTACCGGTAAAGTGCCTTGCTATCCGGAATTGGATCTTTTCGTCTTTATAAATCTGCTGCATGTACTGTTTATCATCTTTAATCCCTGTATCATAGGATTTTAAAGCAAACAAATAATAATATTTATCATCGCTGACAGGAATACCTTCCGCCGAAGCCTCCAGCAGGATCCGGCTCGTTTCCCCATCTATCTTACACGAATGGATACTGACAAAATCCGCCTGGTTCTCCTCCGTAAGTTCCACGGACGGCGGGCGTTTTTTGAGCGATTCAAACACATTTCTTCCGGATTCCATAGGATATCCGATGATCTCATCTCCCTGCTCCAAAGCCGCTTTTTCCTCTTCCGCTTTTTTGTCCGCTTCCTTCTGCTTCCTTTCCCTCTCCATTTCTATCCTTGCAGCCTCTATCGCCTCATTTTTTTTATCCAAAACCGACTTTGCCGCAAATACCCCGGCCAATATAACACAGCCGCAAACAACCACGATTGCTGCGGTCTTTTTTGCACTCTTCCCCTTTTTCCCTTCCTTTTCTTTATGTATGTTATTTCCTTTTTCTTTTTTCCTTAAAATCATCTAATCTGCCTCTTTTTTGATTTTCGCCATATGTTCTTTTATTTTTATCTCGTACCCATTGCCGGAAGGCCTGTAGAATTCTCTGCCGGATAATTCATAAGGGAGATATTGCTGCTTTACGTAATGATTCGGATAATCATGGGCATATTGATACCCTACGCCCCGGCCCAGTTTCGCGGCCCCTTTATAATGGGAGTCCTGCAAATGAATCGGAACCGGAAGATTTCCCGTCTCCTCCACAGTCTTCCATGCGTCCCCGATAGCCGCCACCGCCGCATTGCTCTTAGGCGCACAAGCCACATAGGCAACCGCCTGCGCTAAAATGATCTGCGCCTCCGGCATCCCTACCCTCTCTGCCGCCAGGCTGGCGCTTACCGCCACCTGCAGCGCATTAGGATCCGCATTGCCCACATCTTCCGAGGCGCAGATCATAAGCCTCCTTGTAATAAAAGAAACCTGTTCCCCTGCATAAAGCATCCGCGCCAAATAATAGACTGCGGCATCCGGATCGGATCCTCTCATGCTTTTAATAAATGCAGATACCACATCGTAATGATTATCCCCTGTTTTATCATAACGCAGAACCCTTTTCTGGATGCATTCCTGCGCCACTTCCACAGTAATATGTATTTTTCCGTCCTCACTGCGCCGGGTCGTCATAATCCCCAGTTCCACGGCGTTCAACGCGTGCCTGGCATCCCCTCCTGATAGTCCGGCCAGGAATTCCAGCGCATCTTCTTCTATCTCAGCCTCATATGCCCCCATGCCTTTTTCATTATCATAGACAGCGCGCCGGATCAACGTTTTAACGTCTTCTAAGTCCAATGGTTTTAATTCAAAGATAATGGAACGGGAAATCAGCGCCCCGTTTACTTCAAAATAAGGGTTTTCCGTCGTCGCCCCAATCAATATAACCGTTCCGTCCTCCACAAAAGGGAGCAGATAATCTTGCTGCCCCTTGTTAAACCGATGGATTTCATCAATGAACAATATGGTCTTTTTTCCATACATCCCCTGCCTGTCTTTTGCCTCTTTGACAACTTCCTCCATATCCTTTTTACCCGCAACAGTGGCATTGATCTGCGTAAATTCCGCGCTGGTCGTATTGGCGATGACCTTTGCCAAAGTCGTCTTTCCCGTTCCCGGAGGGCCGTATAGGATAATCGAGCTTAATTTATCCGCTTTTATCGCACGGTAAAGCAGTTTATCCTTTCCAATAATATGCTGCTGGCCTACCACTTCCTCCAAAGTTTTTGGCCTTAACCTTGCCGCGAGCGGAGCTTCCTTTTCCATATTCGTGTTCCGCATATATTCAAATAAATCCATTTTCTCTCCCGCCTTCATCATGCATGGCTTTCTTCTTAACATTACAGACATATTAAATATTAACATAATTAGCAGGATAGAAACAACATTTTAAGGAAAATTAATATTTAATCAAATAAAATCTCTTCAACGGTTACGAATTCATACCCTTCCTTCTGCAGTTCATCCACCACTTCCAATGCGGCGGTAATCGTCGAAGGATAATAATCATGCATCAATATAATGTCATTTTCCCCCACTTTGGATATGATCTTCTGGGTAATGCGGTCCACGTTGGTGGAACACCAGTCCAAAGGATCCACCGTCCAAAGGACCGGGAACATATTCAGCTCCGTTTCAAAAGATTTGTCCCAGCTTCCATAAGGAGGACGCACATAAAGAACCTCCTCTCCCGTAATGCCTGTTATGATCTCATTTGTCTTAATCAGCTCCGCTTTAAAATCCTCCTTATTGCCGGCTCTAAGCTGCATATGGCTGTATGTATGGTTGCCGATTAGATGGCCCTCCTCGCTCATCCTCTTAATCACCTCCGGGTGCAGCTCCGCATGTTCCCCTGTTACAAAAAACGTGGCTTTTACCCCACGTTTTTTCAGCCCGTCCAACAACTGCTCCGTATAATAGGGATGGGGGCCGTCATCAAAAGTCAGCGCAATCTTTTTGACCCCTTTTTCATCCAACGTCTTGCCAAAAACAGGAAAATCCTCCTGTTTCCAATATCCGATCACACAGACCGCCGCCAGCATAATCAGCAAAATAATACATGACAACACTTTTTTCTTCCCATTCATATCCCGCATTTTCTTTCTTCACGCCTTACCTTATATATATGCAGAATGGCCGTCTTCATGCATGGAAAGTAGGCGGCGGGCTTCTTTATTCCAGTTGTTCTTTATACAGCCTAAGATACACTTCCCCTTCTTCCATCCGGATCTGCGCCTTGTCGATCATCATTCCCACCAACAGAAGCTGACTTGTCTCCCCCGGCTCTCCGGAACCTGCAAGCTCCCAATAAACGTCTTCCATCCCGTCGTTTTTTGGACAATTCAGATATTCTTCCATTTGCTTTAATTTGTGGGCATAATCCGGATGATAATTCGCCTGAAATGTTATCGTCACATCTTTACCCTTTTTTTCTATCCCCGATTGGATCTTATCCGCACCCAAGGCGAAAAAAAACAAAGTAAGTTCCTCCACAATCTTCGCCGTTTTCTTCTCCTCGTGAATCATTCCCTCTCCCTCTTCCTCTCCTTAAAATGTTTCATAAAACTCTCGGTCACCGGAACCATTATGATCGCGACCCAGCCGGCGCTGAACCCATTATTGTATAAATTCAGCCCGCCATACATCTGTCCTGTACACATAACCACCGCCGCATGTAAAAATCCTGCAATCATACCAGCCGCTACCCCGAACTGGCCCGCCACCGGCGCAAGGCCTGCCGAAAAAACCGCCGCCAACTGAATGCCGGGGGTATCCGGGGAAAACACGGTAAAAAAAGTGGATATGTACACTCCTGCAAGCACCGGGAGATAATTTTTGATATGTACCCCAAAAGCGGCAAAACCAAACACCGCCAGAATGGCCCCTGCCACGGGTCCCGAGAAATCCCCTCCTACCAACAGGATATAAGCTTCACAGACTATGCCGACCAATCCCATATTCATCAATGAAGCCCCTGCGCCGTCCATCAGGACAAAGTCCGCTACCGCCCGGCCCGGCCGGCTCATTATCTTTTTCAGCCCGCCAATTTCCCTTCCGCTGACAAGAAAACCAAATACGACCGCCGTAAGAAAATACAGGAATAATCCGGCTCCAACCCATACATTCCGCCCTTCCTTCCATATCAGCACCGAATCGCTCTCCATCCCGAAAGCACGGAGAATGCATACTATGACAAAAGCCAGTATACCGCCGGAAAACCCTACATTGAACAGATTATAACCCATATGCATAGATGCCGTATGCATGGACAACGGGGGCATGACGAAGCCAATAAAGATACCCGCCGCAACAGCAAGGAAAAAATTCACCGGCTGTCCAAAAGGAAACAAATATACCAGCTCGGTGAGAAGCGGCGCCAGGCACGTACCGAACAAGGCCGTATAGATATAACGGTTCAGCTTTGATTTATGCGCTTTTGCATAAAGAGCCGTTCCCAGAATAATCGGGATAATATTGACCGGGTTTTTCCCCCATAAGGCATATCCTGCATTAATAAAAAGGGCCGCCATTGTCGGCCCCGTAAAAGGTATCTTCTGCGTGATAATGAGTACAATGCTTATCCCCAGCACAAGCGCCGCATTGCAAAACGCCGCCCCATACCCTGCCAATTCAAAATAATCCGTAATCAAAGCATCCCGCGATACGACAATCAGCCACATCCCCTCCGCCAGCCTGCCTAGACTTCCTCCGTCTGCAACCTCGGCGATAGCCCCCGCAACAGCAGCGGCAAACAACATCGCCGCTGAAAAGAGGCTAAATAGTTTTAGCTCCTTACCGGCAATACGATTCAGCCATTTTTCCATCCGCCATCCTCCATTTTCCACTTATTCCTTTACCTTTGCATCAAAACGGCATACGGTATCCCCGGTCGCCCAACAGTCGATTTCCGTTACCACATATTCCTTTTTCGTATAAGCGTTTAAAATTCCCGCAATAAACCCTTCGTCATAATTGCATACCGTCTCCCCGGAAACCGGAAGGCCGGAACAATCCAAATCCTCGCTTACCGTCAGCACCGCATGACCTGTCTGCACATCGAATTTTTCCACCCGCAGCAAGCCGAAATTATATTCCAGCAGTTTTTGCTGTATCTGCGCCAAAAAATCGTTCAGCATCAGATCGCCGTCCAGATTCCTTTTATAGAATTCCCTGCCGGCCATCTCGCCTGCCGTCCGGAATGCCTTTATCATACTCTCTTTTCCATACATCTGCGTCAACGTAGCACGCAAAGAATATTCAAACATACGGTATACCTCTACCGGCATCTGCTCCCCTAATTTTTTTCTTCCTTCCTTAACCTGAAAAATTGCATCCCATGACAAAGAAGCGACGTCTGTTTCCCCTTTTTTTACAATCTTCTCCATTTTCTCCTCCGTTATCATATCCGTTATATCTGTCCGGCCCATCCAAACATCTTAATGTCCCTACCATTTGCCGGCATTCTCTTTTCAGACTCCAAAGTCCATATAATTTATATACATCTTGTCAAAAGACGGTTCCTCCGCTAACTGGAAAACCTCCGCCTTACGCGCAGCCGTCTCCAGCCCGCTCATAATCCCCTTCCCGGCTCCCGCATCTTCGTTATACAGTCCCTTCGCCAATAAACGCGCCCCTACAAGAGAAGTATTCCCTGCCGTTTCCATTTTTCCCATCCACTCAGCCGGGATCAGGCCAATTACCGATGCCGATCTTTTATCCAGATAAAAGCCAAATCCTCCCGCTATATAAACCTTTTCCACTTCTTCATAATCTTTTATCCCTAAATGTTCCATGAGAAAGTATATCCCTGCCCGGACCGCCGCCTTTGCCATCTGAATATCACGGACATCTTCCTTGGAGATCCGTACTTTCTTTCCGGTATTTTTACTCTCCACTTCTATTCCCGTTTCAAAATAGGGTTCTTTTAGCAGGCCCGTTTTATCAATCAGTCCTTTTTCCAGCAGATAAGCAATGGCAGATATCCGTTCCGCACCGGTGGCCCCGCCCTTTCCTTTGCCTTCAAAAGCCGGCCCCGCCGCCGCCGCCGTACAAACCAGCCGGCTTCCGTTCCCCATCACCATTTCCGCATTCGTTCCTAAATCCAAAAAAAGCCATACATGGCCCGGCTGCCGCCCGCACAATCCACATGCATACAGGCCGGAAACAATGTCCCCTCCTATAAAAGCGGATATTCCGGGAACCAGCACCGCCGTTGTTCCCAGGAAATCCGTCCTCACCGTTCCGATATTTACAGGCCGAAACGGGTTCCTTCCCAAAGACTCCACCGGATATCCCATAAACAGATGCCCCATCGTCGTATTGGCGGAGATTACCACTTTTTCCAGTTCCCTCCGTTTTCCGGCTTCCAAGCCCTCCGCCATTTGACGGACGCCTCCTTCCACAGCGTTCCTTACCAGCCGTCGGAGATCTTCAGCGTATCCTCCCGCACCAGCGCGGATTCTGGAAATCACATCCATCCCATAACTTCTTTGCGGATTCAGACAGGTATAAGTATCCAGGATACACCCCGTCCCCGCCTCTATCATCTGTATCGCTATCGTCGTCGTCCCTATATCCACAGCAGCCGCCAGCTTTCCGGCCTTCCCTCGCATCGGCATAGCTCTTCGCTGCTCTTTTCCCCATTTTTCGTCGTTTTCTTTGCCTGTTTCATCTTTTTCCGTTTTCCGTTTTTTTTCATCACGGAACGCTTCTCCCATGCCGCTCTCCACCACAACATCTATTTCCCGTTCCTTTTCAAAAGCAGTTTCTATCACGCTCTCTTTCATGGGACGCACCGTACAGGCAAGGCGGTACCCTTCCCTTAATTCATCCGGCGGAATCATCACCCTGTCCGTCTGACCGGGCAACGGGGCGTATCCGCAAAAACGCACCCGGCATCTGCCGCATTTTCCCATACCGCCGCAAAGAGAAGGCAGCATAATCCCGCCTTCCCTTAATGTATGCAGCAGGGCATGTCCCATATCATGGAACAATTCCTTCTCTATCCTGTTTTCCCTGTCTATGACTGTGATCTTAACCTTTCCGGACAAACTGATTCTTCTCCTCATCGTAATGATAATCTATGGATGACAGTTTTTCCAATACCATTTCCTTGCTGACATCTATATCCCCGCACATATCCTCAAGGCTTTGATAATAATCCCTTAATTTCAGATTTACATAACTTAACAGCATCACAGGATCATTCGGAACCATGGCTTTCCCCTCCTCCTATTGCCGGATTGCTTTTTTTCAGTTTAATTCTTCACCTCTGTTTCTGTCAATCCTATCCGATAAAATTTTACATAAAATGATATTTTCCTACAAAGCATTTATCCGGCATGGCATTCCAGGGAAGATTTATACCATGCCCCCTTCCTTACATCCAGCAGTCAATTTCCCGTCTTTTAAAGAAATCACAATCACATCTTTCGCTTTTACTTTATCGGCAAGTATCAGTTTTGCCGATAAAGTCTCCACATGCTTTTGGATATACCGTTTCAAGGGCCTTGCGCCATAGACCGGGTCATAAGCGTTTTCAACAATAAATTTCTCCGCTTCCGGTGATATCTCAATGCAAAGCTCCCTGTCAGCCAGCCTTGTATTCAGATCATCCACGATCAAATGCACGATGCCCCCAATATCATCCTTGGTCAGCGGCTTAAAGAGAATCGTTTCATCCAGCCTGTTCAGGAATTCCGGCCGGAAATGCGCCCGGAGTTCTCCTAATACCATCTTTTCCGCCTCACTGCTGATACTGCCGTCTTCCCCGATTCCCTCCAGCAAATATCCGGCTCCAATATTGGAAGTCATAATTAAGATCGTATTTTTAAAGTCCACAGTACGCCCCTGGGAATCCGTAATACGTCCGTCATCCAATACCTGCAGCAATACGTTAAATACATCGGGATGCGCTTTTTCAATTTCGTCAAAAAGTACGACGGAATATGGCTTCCTTCTGACGGCCTCCGTCAACTGTCCTCCTTCCTCATAACCTACGTATCCGGGAGGTGCCCCAATCAGGCGGGATACGGAATATTTCTCCATATATTCGCTCATGTCAATACGCACCATATTGTTTTCATCATCAAAAAGCGATGCGGCTAAGGCTTTGGCAAGCTCTGTCTTTCCTACGCCGGTAGGCCCCAGAAACAGGAAAGATCCAATCGGCTTTGCCGGGTCTTTAATCCCCGCTTTTGAGCGGATGATCGCTTCCGTTACCTTGATCACTCCTTCTTCCTGCCCAATGACGCGTTTATGCAATTCTTCATCCAGATGCAGCGTTTTATTCCTTTCGCTCTCTGTCAGCTTCGCCACCGGAATACCCGTCCAACGGGAAATGATCTTTGCGATTTCCTCATCGCTGACGCTTTCGTGAACTAAGGATAAATCCTCATTTTTTACTTTACTCTCTTCCAGTTCCAACTGCTTTTTTAAAGCAGGAAGTTTTCCATAACTTAACTCCGCCGCTTTCTCCAGGTTTCCTTCCCTCTGGGCAATCTGAATCTCGCCCCCTATCGCTTCGATCTGCTCCCGCAGCCCGGACAACTTATCCACCGTTGCCTTTTCATTATCCCATTGCGCCTTTCTGTTGTTAAATTCCTCTTTCCACTCCGCCAGCTCTTTCTGCAGCGTTTCCAGCCTTTCTTTGCTTAAACGGTCATCCTCTTTTTTCAGGGCCGCTTCTTCAATTTCCATCTGCATGATCCTGCGCTGCAGTTCATCCAGTTCCGTAGGCATGGAATCCAACTCTGTTTTTATCAGCGCGCAGGCCTCGTCTACGAGGTCGATCGCTTTATCCGGCAAAAAACGATCCGAAATATAGCGGTGGGATAAGGCCGCCGCACTCACCAGTGCATTGTCCATGATTTTTACTCCATGGTACACTTCATACCGCTCTTTCAATCCTCTTAATATGGATATGGTATCTTCCACCGTAGGCTCCTCTACCATCACCGGCTGGAACCGACGTTCCAATGCCGCATCCTTTTCAATATATTGCCTGTATTCATCCAATGTCGTTGCACCGATACAATGCAGCTCCCCTCTGGCCAACATCGGTTTTAACATGTTGCCTGCATCCAGTGCGCCGTCCGTCTTGCCGGCCCCTACGATTGTATGCAGCTCGTCAATAAACAGGATAATCTGCCCATTGCTGTTTTTTACATCTTCCAATACCGCTTTTAAACGTTCTTCAAATTCCCCCCTGTATTTTGCGCCGGCCACAAGCGCGCCCATATCCAAGGCAAAAATCTTCTTATCTTTCAGCCCCTGCGGCACATCCCCTCGCACGATGCGCTGCGCCAGCCCTTCTACTACCGCCGTTTTCCCTACGCCAGGTTCGCCGATGAGGACAGGGTTGTTTTTCGTCTTTCTGGAAAGAATACGGATCACATTCCTTATCTCGCCATCTCTTCCGATTACCGGGTCCAGTTTCTGGTTTCTTGCCTTTTCCACCAGCTCCTGCCCATATTTTTCCAACGTATCATAGGTTGCCTCCGGGTTATCGGAAGTAACCCTTTGATTGCCCCTGACCGTTGAAAGGGCCTGAAGGAACCTCTCCCTTGTAATGCCATATTCACGGAATATTTCTTTTATTTCTTTGTTCGGATGCTTCAGCATGGCCAAGAATAAATGTTCCACGGACACGTATTCATCCCCTAATTGCTTCGCTTCATCTTCCGCCCCAATCAGGGCCTGATTTAAATCCTTGCCTACATAGACTCTGCCGCCTTGTACTTTTACCCGTTTCTGCAATGCCGCTTCCGCCCGGTTCAAAAAATGTTCCTTTTGAATCTCCATCTTTTCAATCAGCTTTAAGATCAAACTATCATCAATTGTCAGAAGACTGTATAAAAGATGTTCCTGCTCTATTTCCTGATTCCCGTATTCATAAGCCAGCTTTTCACACTGCTCTACGGCCTGCATTGATTTTTGTGTAAATTTCGATATATTCATAAGCGCTCCTCCCCACCGGTTTATGTAATCAGAAGCGTCGTTCCTTCTTTTTGTCGGCTCCTTTACAGTATACCCGGCTAAACTGTTACTTATTATTTTTTGTTGTTCTATACGAACTATAACACTTATTGTTAGCAGAGTCAAGAGGTGAGTGCTAAAATTGTATGGAATTTTAAATTACAGCGTTCCATACCCAATCCGGAGAGATTATTGACATTCCTAAATCCATATTTTATACTATTTTTATTACAGATGTAAGACTTATGGAGGGATCTATTGTGAAATCATTACCGCAAATTTCCGAAGCTGAATTTGAAGTTATGAAAATTGTATGGAAACATGCGCCAATCAACACAAATGAGATTACGGACCGTTTAGTAAAGACTACGGCCTGGAGCCCTAAGACGATACAGACATTAATCAAACGCTTAGTTACCAAAGGGGCCCTTGCCTATGAAAAACAAAGCCGGGTCTTCGTCTACACCCCTTTAGTGGATGAAAAAGAATACATCGGACAAGAAAGCAGCTCTTTTCTCAACCGCTTCTATAATGGCCATATTGCCGCCATGCTGTCCGCTTATATAGATAATGACAAACTATCCGAAGACGAAATCCGCGAGCTGCGCGCTCTTCTTGCAAAGGATTCTGACAAAGGAGGACATTAATGTGGCAGATTTTATGATCCGGTTTTCCCTGTGCAATATTTTTATCAGCGTCATCATCGTGATATTCCTGGCTGCAAAATACCTGTTGAAAAACTATCTGACCAGCCGTATGCAGTACCGTCTGTGGTTCCTGCTGCTTGGCCTGTTGGCCGTTCCTTTTATACCGACGGATCCTGTCCCATTTCCACAGGTTTTCTCATGGATTAAAACATGGAACAACAGCCCGGCCCTCCGCCCCGGGAACGTCATGGGAAAAACTCCCGGCCTTAACCCGGCGCATACCATAGGCTGGATGAATGACTTTAGCATATCAATCAGCAAAAAACCCCCTTCGGCAGTCGGCTTTATCTTATGCGCAATATGGATGGCAGGCATTCTTGTCATGATTTTTCTTGTTTCCGGATCCATCTTACGTTTCCTTGCTTTCAAACAATCCGCACTGCCTTTGCAAAACCAGGCCATACTAAAACTTTACCAACAATGCTTGAAAGAATTAAAAATAAGGAAAAACATCCCCATTTACAGCATAGCTTTTTTTAAATCCCCTGTGATAGCAGGCCTTTTTTATCCATGCATCTATTTGCCGATCCATTTAATTTCCGGCTATGGGGAAAAAGACATCCGTTATATGCTCCTGCATGAACTCCAGCACTATAAGCATAAGGACGCGTTGGCCAATTATATTATGAATCTTGCAGGCATTGTATACTGGTTCAATCCATTTGTATGGTATGCTTTAAAAGAAATGAGAAACGACAGGGAAATTGCCTGCGATGCTTCCGTTTTGGAAATGCTTCAAAAAGAATCCTATCGGGACTATGGGGATACTTTGATAAACTTTGTCCAAAAGGTATCCCTTACCCCATTTCCTTTCACTACAGGGATCAACGGCAGCATGGCGCAAATGAAAAAAAGGATTTTGAATATTGCCAATTACCGTCCGGCATCCTTGCAAAAAAAACTGCATAGCATTTTTTCCTTTCTCATCATAGCCGTTTTGCTGCTTGGATCGGCCCCTCTCCTATCCATACAAGCGGCTGAACTCAGCCATTATCCCTTTGATGAGCAAGGCAAAGACATTACCTATCTTGACTTAGATGCTTCCTTTGGCACAAATAACGGCAGTTTTGTATTATACGATACAGCGGATGCTTCATGGAAGATTTATAATAAAGAACAAGCCGCCACGCGTATCGCCCCGGCTTCCACCTACAAAATCTACAGCGCTTTGTTTGCCCTTGAATCCGGCGTCATCTCTCCCGGAAAGTCAAAACTTCCATGGAACGGACAGCAGTATATTTATGATGAATGGAATGCGGATCAAACTCTGGAATCCGCCATGCAGCATTCCGCCACCTGGTATTTCCAGGAGTTAGATCAAAGAACCGGCCTTTCCTCTATCAAAAATTATATCCGGGAGATAGAATATGGCAATCAGGTGGTTGAGGGAGACCTTTCTTCTTATTGGATTTGGTCCTCCTTAAAAATATCCCCTATTGAGCAAGTGGAACTGTTGGAAAAGTTCTACAACAACCAATTCGGTTTCTCTCCGGAAAACATTGCCGCCGTAAAAAATTCGATTTTCCTTTCTTCTTCCGACGAAGGCGCGCTCTATGGGAAAACAGGCACCGCAGCGGTCAACGGACGCAACACTTCCGGCTGGTTTATCGGATACCTGGAAAAAGAAAACCACACTTACTTTTTTACGGCCAATATCCAAAACGATGATCTCGCCACCGGTAAGGCTGCTGCGGATCTCACCCTCTCCATCCTCTCCGGCTTACATCTATGGGAAACGGGCAGCCCCCTTCAATAATAATGCCGGAAATGCTTTTCCCCAGTTTATTGTATAATTACCCAAACAGCTCTAAAATGAGTATATATACAAGATATGAAAGCAGGGCAAAAGTTAGGTGCAATTATGAATTTCAAAAAGGCAAAAGCCGTAACCATAATAGGCCATAATAGGCCAATATTGGGAGCCTATGATACAATAAAAAGCCGGGATAATTTCATCCCGGCTTTTCATGATCAATATTATATCTCACATTTTAATATTTGCCTAAATCAATATCCAAAACATCCATCGGTTCCGGTGCGCTGCTGTATACAGGCTGTGCCACCGGCGCACTGGCTGTTGCATACTCAGCACGAAGCTTAAACTTAGCAACAAGCCCTTTGAGGACTTCGGCCTGGTTGGAAAGCTCTGCGCTGGCTGCCGCACTTTGCTCCGAGGTTGCGGAATTGGTCTGTACAACGCTGGAAATCTGATCCACGCCTACCGTAACCTGCTCTACTGCGCCTGCCTGCTCTTCCGCCGCATCCGCGATCTTATCTACTGTAGCGGCAGCGGTACGTACTTCCTCAACCACCTTTGATAAGGAGTTTGCCGTTTCGCCGGCAATTTCTTTACCGCGCGATACTGCTGCGATGGAACTTTCGATTAATACGGCCGTATCATTAGATGCTACGGTACTCTTATTTGCAAGGCTGCGTACTTCTTCCGCCACTACGGCAAATCCCTTGCCCGCTTCGCCTGCACGAGCCGCTTCTACCGCCGCATTCAATGCCAATATATTTGTCTGGAAGGAAATATCCTCAATCGTCTTGATAATCTTGCCGATTTCATCCGAAGTACGGGTAATTTCTTCCATAGCAGCCATCATATCATGCATCTGCCTGTTGCATTCTTCCACTTCATCGCCGGCCATGCTGGACTGGCTCTTTGCATTTCTTGCATTTTCCGCCGTTTCTTTTACCTGTTTTGAAATACCTGTAATTGTCGCTGCCAACTCTTCCACAGCAGCAGCCTGCTCCGTTGCCCCCTGTGCAAGAGCCTGGGCGCCGCAGGATACCTGTCCGGCTCCTGATGCCACCTGATCCGCGCTTCTGTTAATCTGTCCCATCGTGGAACTCAGATCACGGTTCAGTTTACGGATGGACAACAGCAGATTCTGGCACCTTCCCACATATCTTTCTTCCGCCTGCGTACGCACATCGAAATTACCGTTCGCCATCTCCTCCAACAACCGGGAAGCATCCGAAATAACATCCCCCAAGATAGCCGCCATATTCCTGAAAGCATTCGCCAGACTGCCCAGCTCATCTTTTGACTTATAAGCGATATTAATATCGAAATCGCCGCTTACAATCTTGCTGGCCGCTGTTTCCAGTTCACGGACCGGACGTACAATACTTCTTGTCAAATATGTAGAAAGTATCAAAGTAATGAGAAGCGCACCACCTGCCAAGCTAAGCTGCGCTACTACCAGCATATCCTGCATGGATACGGTCTCTTCATAATCCGTCTGCGCGCTGCCTGCCGCAGAGTCACTGATTTTGATAAGGGTGCTCACAGCTTCTTCTACCATAGACTGATATTCGCTCAACAACATCGTCTGAGCCGCCTGCATATCCGTATTGGACAGTTCAATGACCGCTTCCTGCATTTCCACCGCTTTTGTCATGCTCACCTTGAATGCATCCAGCAATGCCGCATCGCCTTCAAAATTCTGGAACAACCAAGTTGCATTATCTTCCATCAGCGTCATTTCCTTATTCAAATCGCTTAAATAGGACTCCGCCTTGCTTTCATCCTGTTCAATTGTAATAAACGAAAGATCTTTCACGATAATCTGCAGCCCGCGGCGCATATCCATTACCCGGTTGGTTACCTGATAGCCGACATTATAGAATTCGGAATATTTATCCGCATTCTCATTCAATCCGGCAATAGCCATCGCAACGGTAGAGCAGAATAAAATAATAATCAACATAAATGTTATTAACAATTTTGTACCAATTTTCAGATTTTTCATATTAATTCACATTCCTTTCGCCCGGTTTAGCACATTTTCAAATTAAAGACCTCGCAGCATTCGCCAAATTCCTCTTTCACAGCCACTTGGCTCATTGCCCGCGGGAATAAAATATAAGATTCATTTATGCGCCTTGCCTGCCTTTTATTTTTTTCTCTCATATCCTTTACACAGACACATTTTAGCTGCATTTTGCTGGCGCCCTTGTGAAATTGCAGCCGCATTTTTCTCTTTCCTTCAACGTACCCCTCCTCATTCTATATTACCAGCGTCCATCCGCGGTTTTAATCCTATCTATTTTTATAAAAAAGCATCTTCGGCGCTTTACAATTTATCCGTCCAATGACGGGCTTTCCTGTAAAGATTCGAATTATCAAAAGCCTTTTATATAACGAAAAGCAATTATTAATCCATATATATACGATTATAGTCGATTTTTTGCATTCTGTCTACACAATTCGCGAATCCTGCATAGTAAATATGTAACAGTTTTTCTATTATTTTTATGCATCTTGACAAAAACCATAAAAAAGTATGCGTCCTGACGCACACTCGCGCCGGAGCGCGGCTGCGACAGCAGCCATTTTCCTTTTTCGCGCAGTGCGCATCCTCCCGGAGGGTTTTATTTCATAGGAAAGGCCTTTACTTTAATGTTTCACCGCAACAAAGTATTTCCTATGAAATAAAATTAAGTCCGGCAAATACATTTTTCCGGACTTATCAATCATATGAAACCACCTTTTGTTGCATCACCAAATATAAACCCCGCCGCCATGCTCCATCTTAACCCCTTTGGCCTCAATGAATTTCCCTTTCTTTTCCTCTTCAAATAATAAAATCCTCCTGCCTCTCTCCCTCAGCCTCCCTTTTTCATCCAATTCCCAAAGCGTCCTTTTTTCTTCCTCCATACTCCCGCAAAGCACAAAAATATTTCCTTTTCGATCTATTCCCATATCCTTTACATCAAACCGCTCCGGCAGACAAGCGTATTTTTCCGTCTTTGCCCCTTTTCTGTTTGTAAAAACGGCCGTCAGCCTATGGTTTTTATAGTAACATCCATAAAATTCATTTTTTGTTATCGCAACTATACTGAATTGATTTCCTTCTTCCACATGTTTCTCATACCATAAATACGGACACGATGCCTGAAAGCTATCCTTTCCCTTCCCGCACCCTGTCAAAAGTAAAGCCAAGAAGAATACGGCCGCCGCTATTAACCCTTTTCCCAGCTTTTCCATAACAAAACCACATCCCTTCTCAGAACTGCCTTTTGTAACTTAACATAAAAAGAAAAGCTGTGCCGCTTTATGCTAAAACTGGACTATAGTTTTGTCATAAATAGATCCTACATATACAAAATCAATTTTACATAAAAACGCCCCCCTTTTGTATCCGCCTCCATAATCCCATTATATTTTTCCACAATTTTCTTCACATTAGTCAGACCGATCCCATGCTGTTCCCTATCCTTTTTCGTTGTATAAAAAGGTGCGTTTTCCCGATATATAATATCTGAAATAGGAAATTCCCCATTCCCTTTTAAAGCCGGTCCTTTACGGAAACTGTTCTCTATTTCTATTCTCAGCACTCCCTGCTTTAGCTTTATTTTCACATGCAGCCGTTTTTCTTCCGTTTCTTTCGCGGCTTCCATGGCATTTTCCAGCAGATTACCCAGAATCACATTGACATCGAAGGAATGGCTGATGTCTGATGGAAGCTGCACATCCGCCTCTACATCTTCCAACTCCTCCTTGGCTCTTTGAAGCATATAGTTGAGTACGCTGTCAATTTCCGTGTTCCCGGAAGAAACGATCTCCTTTGGGTTTTTGATAAATTCTTCCATACTGTCTATGTATTCCTGTATCGAACCATCCTCGTTCTTTATGGCCAAAAGCTTCAATTCATTCATATGATGCTTCATATCGTGCCTTAATCTTCTCACCCTGTCCTCATTCTGTAATATGATCTCCAACTGATTGGCATAAATCCGTACTCTTTGTTTCAATATTGCATTTTCATATTTTTGGGAAAAGGATTTTAAGAGCAGATTATAAAGATAAAGCACAAGGAAATTCACGATCAACAGGCTGGCGCTCACCATAACGATAAACATCCTCCTGTTTCCGATATCCACTACAGATACAAGGATCCAGACAATAATCATACTACAGATGGGAACGAAAATCAGCGGGACATCCTTTCCCTCCCCTTTTTTCTTCCTCCCATTTACAATCCTTTCCGTCAGTAATTCACATATAAAAATCAAAATTACTGTCGTTACTGCAGAAATAAGGTTTATTTCCCATCTTCCCATACTTCCCAGCAGAAAATAGGATGTGACATCGCACCCCATATGGATCATGTAAATAGTACAAGTCAGAAACAGGATTGTCTTCATTGATTTTGTATACAAAAACACTATTAAGGCAATTCCCGTTATATTGACCAATATATTCAGCCATGTTAAATGAAAAGCAAGGCTGAACCCAGTGTTTATGAAGAAAAAAACTCCATAAACAAGGATTTCCCTTACCGTTATTTTTTCCTCCATTTCCTCCTCTAAAAAAATATGTATATATTTCCTAAGAAGGTAGATCCTGAAAAGGTTGCTCAATGAGTAAATCACTATTTTCATCATACGCGCCCTACATCCCTTCCTGCAAAATCCTTTCCCTTACCTGTTTACGGTTTGCTTTGCTGATCGTCAATGCAGTCCCGTCAGTCAGCTCAACCCCTTCGTAAGTATAACGGACGATATGGTTCCTGTTTACCACATAAGATTTATGAATCACTATAAATTCCTGCGGAAGATGGTTTACTACATCTTTCAGCTTCCCATAAAATTCTTTTTCTTCATGAAGGGTGATCACTCGTATTTTCCTGCCTTCACTGACAAAATACATAATTTCGCAAAAAGAAAGGTAATAGTAATCCCTGCCGCACTGGAATTCAAATTTCCCCATATCTTTACCAAGTATTTTTACCGCCAGTTCCAGCGCATCGTCTATCTGGGGCTGTGCAACCGGCTTTACTAAAAAATCCATGGGCTGCGTCTTAAATAGATGCCGGGCATAAGAAGGCGATCCTGATATGTATATGATCTGCATCTTCCTATCCTCCAACCGGTTCCGTATATAATCCCCTACCTCTATCCCGCTTAACCGGAAAAGTTCAATATCCAGAAATAAAATATCGATATGCCCATCCTTTTTCAAATAATCCAAAAGCCCCTCTCCCGTATACCAGATTTTTATTTCCGCAGGGATTTCCTTTTCCTTTATGTATTGCAGTATCATCTCCTCTATCGAAGCACAAAAACTTTTTCCGTCATCGCATATCCCAATATGGTACACTTCCATCCTCCTCTTTTGACATCTCTAACATTTACAGCAGAAAAAAGTGTACACTTTCGATTGTGCACACTTTTTTCTATACTTTATTGGAATAACGCCCTGATGCATTTCACCATTATGCACCCTTAATATTTCCCAAATTCGTCCCCTAATGAAATAATCTGTTCATTATCATTAACAGGATAACTTGCGCTCTTTACAGGGGATATTGACGAGCCGGCGCCAAGGTTATAGCTGGAAAGCAGTTCATGCATTCTCGCAGCGAGGTTGGAGAGTTCTTCGCTGGCTGCCGCACATTCTTCGCTGGTAGCTGAAGTCGTCTGTACTACTTGGGAAACCTGGGCAATCGCCTGATTGATCTGGGCAACCGCCGTTGCCTGATAATTAGACGAATCAGCAATGCCGTTAATGATCACTTCACTCTTTTGTACAACGCCGGTAATGGTTTCCAAAGCTTTCGCAGTATCATCGGCCAGTTTGGAGCCCGTTTCCACTTTGCTGATGGAATCCTCGATCAATTCCGCCGTTTCAGAAGCCGCTGCCGCACTTTTTGCCGCCAGGCTCCTTACTTCTTCCGCAACAACTGCAAACCCTTTTCCTGCCTCTCCTGCTCTTGCGGCCTCTACCGCCGCATTCAACGCCAGGATATTCGTCTGGAATGCAATATCATCAATTACCTTAATAATCTTTGAAATGCTTTCGGAAGATCTGTTAATATCCGCCATCGCTTCCATCATATCATGCATCTGGGAATTCCCGTACTTTACATCTTTAATGGCCTGTGCTACAAGTTCCGCCGCAGAATCCGCTTCTTCCGCATTCTGTTTCGTCTTTTCTGCAATTTCATCAATCGACGCCGTAATCTGCTGGATAGCGCTCGCCTGTTCGGTAGAGCCTTGCGCTAAGGACTGGCTCGCCCCTGCTACCTGTGAAGAGTTGGTTGTCACCTGGTTGCCAACTTCTTTAATATTGCTGAGTATATGAAAATTATCTTCCACCAATTGCTTCAAAGAATTGCCCAGCAAATCTTCCGGGGACTTCGGATTCACCGTAATAGTCAGATTACCATGGGATACCGCTTCGGCAATTTTGGCCTGATACTTGATGTTCTCAATCACTTCTTTATATTCATCCACCAAATCGCCGAACTCATCATTATTATATTTTACCAGTTCGATGTCCACACGGCCCATTGCAATATCTTTTGCGGCATCGGACAACTGCTTCACGGATTTTTCAATAATCTTGATCAGAAGCGACGCAATCCATACCGTGATCACTATGGAAAGCAATGCAAAAGCGATCGTTACAAATCCTGAGATCTTTATGAACCTCTCCTTTGCGCTTTCTTCCACAATAGCGGCCGCCCATTTCGTCGTCACATCGCTGATTAAAATATTTAAAATGGTAATTGCAATCGGAATCAAAAAGCCAAGTATCAATTTCGTCTTCATCTTCATATTCTTCATCATTATTCACCCTCACTCTCCATCAACCATTAACTCTGTCCCCTGCTCAGACGTCAACTGTTCTTCATCATTTAACAGCCTTTCCGGATCCAAAAGCAGTTTTACGGAATCCCCTACTTTGCCAATTCCATATACATACTTATTCTGCGAACGATCCACACGGCTGATGGAAGGCGGCGGAAGAATATTTTCATCCTGGATTTCCACTACCTCCGCAATCTTTTCAACGATAAGGCCTACTAATGTTGACTTAACGTCAACCACGATAATACAGGTCCTGTCGTTGTATTCAAAAGGATCTCTGTTAAAACGTCTGTGTACATCAATAACCGGGATGATCTTTCCCCTCAGATTGATCAACCCCATAATATAATCCTCGGTTTCAGGAACCGGCGTGATATCCTGAAATCCGATAATTTCATTCACATACTGAATTTTCAGCCCATAACATTCGCTTCCTGACAAAAAAGTCATATACATCCCTTTTTGCGCATCATGCTCTTCTTCAGGGGATGTTACGGATGCTTTCTTGCTCTTACTGATCTCATCCATAGGATACTCCTTTCCTCCACTCTATTCTAAAAATCCGCTAGGATCCAAGATGAGGGCAATGCTGCCATCCCCTAGCTGCGTACATCCTGACAAGCCTTTTATTTTCTTGATATAAGAAGGGATCGGTTTGACAACGATCTCCTGCTTTCCTACCAATTTATCAACAAACATGCAGATTGTCTTGCCGTCCAGTTCAAGGACAACCATCATCCCGTCTTCCACGGATTGTTTGTAATCCTTCAGGCCATACCAATCGCCCAATCTCAATACCGGGAAGCATTCGCCTCTCAGCATTACGAATTCGTCCCCGCTCGGCTCATGGATCATCATATCTTCCCTTACGCTTACGAATTCTTTTACCAAACCGGTTTCCACAACAAAAGAAGAGGTTCCCGTCTCCAAAACAACACCGTCAACGATAGCCAAGGTAAGCGGTATCTTTAAGTTCATGGTGCTTCCCTCGCCCGGTGTGCTTTCTATCTCCAACAATCCGCCGATCGCCTGGATATTCTGTACCACTACGTCCATTCCGACGCCTCGCCCTGAGTATTCCGTCACCTGCTCATTCGTGGAAAATCCAGGCAGTGTAATAAATTGGTAAACTTCCTTATCCGTATAGGCCGAATCCGGTTTCCCGTCTTCCAAAAGCCCCTGTTTCCTTGCTTTTGCGAGGATTTTATCCCTTTCCAGCCCCCTTCCGTTATCGGTAACGCTGATCCAAACCTTCCCGGCTTCTGTTTTCGCTGAAAGAGTAACCTTTCCTTTCTCTTTCTTACCGCTGGCCATCCTCTCTTCATCCGTCTCAATGCCATGATCCACCGCATTGCGGACAAGATGCATTAACGGGTCGGAAATATGCTCGATAATATTCTTATCTACTTCCGTATTCTCCCCTACCATCTCAAAATTGATGTCTTTCCCCAATTTCCTTGAGACGTCGAATACAATACGGTTCATCTTCTGGAAGGTATTGGTCAGGGGAACCATCCTCATGGACATGATTACATTCTGTAAATCCGTAGAAATCTTTGCCATCTGGGACGCCGCTTTATTAAAGTTCGTCAGATCCAGGCCTGGTACCTTCAAATCCGGGTTCTGCATTACTACAGATTCTGAAATAACCAATTCCCCGATCAAATCCATCAGCATATCCATCTTACTTACGTTTACGCTGATAAAGGTTGCCTTATCCGACTTCGTCTTATCTTTAGCCAGTTTCTTAGGTTTGCCCGGTTCTTTCGGCTTTATGACAAAGTCGCCGGGAGATATCTTATCTTCCTTCTTCCCTTCCTCGGAAGCCGCTTTCTTCGCCTCAATTTCCTCTACGCTGGACTCTAAGTCAATAGCCGTCTGTTCTTCCCCAAAGTCAAACCCTTGCAGGAATTCTTCCGCCTGGCATTCATAAATGTCCACTTTTTCAATATCATACCCGACGCCAATGATATTCCGTACTTCTTCCTCCGAAGCCTGTGCCTGCAGCAGGATCCGGAACCCTTTTTCAATAATCGTCTGGGCGCTGTTTTCATCCGCAATAATATCTTCCGGAGAATAAAGGATATCTTCCGCAATCTCCTTTAATGCATACACCACCTTATAAGCATGGACGTTCGCCATCTCCGTTTCAGGGAAAAAGATGACATTAATCTTATAAAAGCGGCTGGCGCTGCTGGCCACCGGTGCAATATAAAACTGCTTAGGCTCTTCATGCACATTCCCCGGGAGCCCTTTTGCTGCGCTTTCAGACCCATTTCCCTGGATTTTATCCAAAAACTGGTTCAGTCCTTCGATCAGTTCACTGGGGTCGCCGTCCGTTCCCTGGCCGCTCTTGATCTTTTCCATTTCCCCGCTGATAAAATCCTCTACTTCCAATACATGCTCCACCAATTCCAAGTGAGGGACATTATCAGGATGGGATTCCCTTAAAAAATAGAATACATCTTCCAGCTTATGGGAAATCGCCGTTATATTATCAAACATCATAATGCCTGATGAACCCTTGATGGTATGCATCGTCCGGAATATTTCATTGATGCTGTCTTCATCAAAGCAATCCGCATCCTTTTGCTCCAGCACCATCTCCTGTAGCTGCTCAAGCAGCTGCTCATTCTCAAACAAATACATGTCCAACATGCCTTCCGTGTTAAACTCGTCAGCCATATGTTTCTCCTTCCTCGCTTAATAGCTTTTTTATTTAAACCAATCCCAGCTTTTTTAACGCCTGTTCAAACCGGCCTTGGTCAATAGGCTTTCCGGAATATATCGTGCAGCCTAATTCAAAAGCCATCTTTACATTCCTTTCTTCATTCAAAGCTGTCGTCATAATCACTTTTACGGCCTCGTCTTCCGGGATATTCTTCTGCTTTTCCAGATTGCGTATCCCCTTCAGAGCCTGATAGCCGTCCATGACAGGCATCATAATATCAAGGCATACTAAATCATATGGCTCATCTTCTTCCAAGGCGAGCATAAATGCATCCACTGCTTCCATCCCATCCACGGTTACATCGCATTCCCCGTATTTGGATAAAAAGTTTGCCATGAATTTTCTGGTTACAAAATCATCTTCTGCCAATAAAATTTTCATCCCATCTCTCCTCTACATTTTACTTAAAAGCATATATGCTTTTTTTGCAATCTCATCCAGCCTTACCTGGTGTTTTACGGCTCCAATGTCATAGGCCACTTTGGGCATCCCATATACGACGCAGGTAGATGCATCCTGCCCGATCGTCTGCGCTCCGGCTTTTCTCATTGCTAAAAGCCCTTTTGCGCCGTCTCCTCCCATTCCCGTCAGGATAATGCCAAGGGCATGGGCCCCTGCCGTATTTGCCACGGAGTAAAAAAGTTCATCCACCGATGGGCAATGCCCGTTTACTTTCGGCCCCTGCCTGCATTCTACCTGATAAACTCCATTTACCTTTACCAGCCTCATATGCTTATCGCCTCCGGGGGCTATCAAAACCTGGCCCTTCATCACCCTGTCGCCGGTACAAGCCTCCTTGACCCTGACCCGGCACTGCCCATCCAGCCTTTTTGCATACATTTCCGTAAAACCCGGGGGCATATGCTGTACGACCACGACTCCGGGGATATCCGGCCCGAAATCCTTGACTACAGAAAAAATTGCTTCTGTACCGCCTGTCGATGCACCGATCGCCACTATAAGGTTATTATCTTTCAACTGCGTGGGCTGTTGGGCTGCCTGCAGCATTGCCGTCTTTTTAATATTGCTTACCTGTACGTGAGAAGCTATTTTCACTTTTTCACTAAGTTCATTATGGATGAAGTCCTCTATCTGCGCTCTGCCCGTGCTGACCGGTTTCGCCACAAAATCCACCGCCCCTGCATTCAGGGCCTCAAAAACTTTATCGCTTAATGCGCTGATCACCACTACCGGGATCGGATACTGCGGCATCAACTTCCGTAAAAATTCAATACCGCTCATTCTTGGAAGTTCCACATCCAAAGTCATCACATCCGGACGGTACGCAAGGATCGCATCTCTTGCTTCAAAAGGATCTTTCGCCACCGCCACTACTTCAATAGCAGGATCCTTGTTCAGATTTTGTACCAGCAATTCCCGGAAGACCAAGGAATCCTCCACTACCAAAACTTTGATTGGACGCATACAATCATTTCCTTCCTATTTTCTAAAAATTGAAGGGCGGATTATCTGAAAATCGCTGCTGCCCCTGTCCAGCGTTTCTGTCGTACCAATAAACAGGTATCCCCCTGGTTCCAGACAATCATACACTTTCCGGACCAACTCCTGTTTTGTCGGTCCATCAAAATATATCATTACATTGCGTAAAAAGACCACATGCATTTTTTTCTTAAAAGGGAACGGGTTCATCAGATTGAATTGACGGAAGATTACCTCCTTTTTTAATTCATCCGTTACTACATATTGATCCTGCCCGGGGATTTTTTTTAAAAACTGACGTTTCCACCGGTCCGGCAGCGATTCAATACTTTCACTTCTGTAAACCCCTGCAATAGCCTGCCTCAATACTTTCGTGGAAATATCAGTCGCCAACACCTTTGTATCCCAAGATTTATGATCCATTCCAAAAAATTCCTTAAGAACCATAGCGATCATATATGGTTCTTCCCCTGTGGAAGATGCGCCGCACCAAATGCGGAGATCCTTCCGTTTGCTTTCTTTATCCCTAAGATATGGCAGCACAGTGTCTTTAAAAAATTCAAAATGTTCAAATTCCCGCATAAAAAAGGTATGGTTCGTTGTCAAATGATCGATCAGCGCCTTTTCCAGCTTTCCCGACGAATCCTTCTGAAGAGCATCCATATACTCATTAAAACTTCCCCATCCTTCTTTCTTCATATAATTTTCGAGCCTACCATTCATTATAACCTTTTTTTGGCCCATATCAATACCGTAACGGCTTTTTAAATAATTTGCAATCCTTAAAAACTCCTCATTTGAAATCAAATACTTCAACCTCCCCAGCCTGCCGTATATTTTCCTTTCCCGGCAGGAAAAATAAATCAAGCAACTTGTTCCCGTCCTATACCATCCATTTGCCAATCAACAGAGCTGGCGGTATATTTTGCAGTAAATCCGAAACATATCCGGGTCATATTTTTTCCCTGCATCTTCCTTCATCATTGCCAGCGCTTCGTCTTTACTATGGGCTTTACGATAAGAACGCTCCTCTGTTAAAGCGCAGAAAACGCTGACTAACGAGATAATCCTTGCCGAAAGCGGGATATCTTCCCCCATCCGCCCTTCCGGATAGCCGCTTCCATCCCAATTCTCATGATGATAATGGGCAATGTCGATCGCATGTTCCATAAAATCATTGTAATCGCTGCCCGTGTATATATCGCTAAGCAGCTTCGCCCCATTCGTCGTATGCTGCCTTGCAATTTTTAATTCCTCATCCGTAAGTTTATCTTTTTTCTGAAGAATATCCATCGGAATAGCAATATTCCCTATATCGCATAAAGGGGCCGCTATTTCCACGGCATCTATAAAACTATCGGAAATCCTATCTTCAAATAACGGCGACAGTTGCAGCCCTTGTGCCAAAGTACGGCAGTTCCTGCCTATCCTCTCCGTATGGCCTTCGCCAAAATAAGCATTTTCCGCCGCTACATTTGCCAAAGCATACAACATATTTTTCTTTCCTTGCTGAATCTGGGAAAGCTGCGAATTGACGGAAATCTGCAGGCGCCTGTTCGTTTCCCTAAGCTGCCGCCCGCTTTCATAGAGACGTAAATGCACTCCGACACGCGCCTTTACCACTTCAGGGATAAATGGTTTGGTGATGTAATCATCCCCGCCCATCGAAAAACCACGGACAATATCCTCCGCCTCCGTAAAAGCCGATATAAAGATAATAGGGATATCCCTCGTTTCCGCATTGCCTTTTAATATTTTGCATAATTCATAGCCGTCCATTCCCGGCATCGATATATCCGACATCACAAGATGCGGCGTAAACTCCTGCAGCAATTCAATCGCTTGTTCACCGCTGTCTGCCAAAACAGGCTGATAGCCCATATCTTCAATAATCTGTTCCAGAATCGCCCGGTTGGTTTCCATATCATCCACAATCAAAATCCGAATGGCACTCATTTCTATCCTTCTCCAGTCCGCATTCTTTTTACTCCATAAAACCATTCAGCGTTTCAAAGGCCGCCGCCGTTTTATCATAATTTTCCTTTTGGATTGCCATTTTCAAACGAAGGGCTGTATTCTTTACTTCTTTTGGCGCTTCTACGGTAAGCTGCTTTACCGTATCGGCAAACCCTTCCGCTTTCTCCCAATTCTCCATTTCCACACAAAGGATCAACTTGGATAAAATCTTTTTCAGTTGCTCCTGATTAGCAGGGCTCCCATATTGCCTTACATCATCCTCCTCTTCGTCCGCCAGCATCCTGCGTTTACCCAGCAGCGGCATAGATGCCGTATACACGGAAGGCCCTTCGCAATTTTGCCCCTCCGGAACGGTAACCCATATGGAAAAAGAAAAATTAGAGCCTTTCCCTTTTTCGCTCTCCACGGCAATCGTACCGCCCATCAGTTCCACCAACTGTTTGCATATATTCAAACCAAGCCCCGTCCCCCCATACTGCCTGGAAATGGAGGCATCCACCTGAGAAAAACTCCGGAATAACTTATCCTCGTCTTTTTTTTCAATGCCTATCCCTGTATCCATGACAAAGAAAAATAATTCTATCCTATCATCAATCTGCGCCGTCCTGACTACTTCCACGCTGATTTTACCCATTGACGTAAACTTGGTGGCATTGCTGATCAAATTATTCAATATCTGGACGATACGAAGCTCATCCCCTATTACGCATTCCGGAATATCATCAGCTATCGAAATAACAAAATCCAAGCCCTTTTCCGTTATTTTCCTGATATGGCTGTCTCTTACATAATCCAGCATATTTTTAAAATGGAACTTCTGCGGGTCCAGCGTAAACTTACCCGCTTCCAGCTTAGAAAAATCAAGGATGTTATTAATGATCATCCCCATGTTTTCACAACATCGTTCCATCAAATGAAGGTTCTTCAGCTTAGAAGCATCCGTTTCTGTCTCAAGCAGTTCCTTCACATTGCCAAGTATGCCATTTACAGGCGTCCTCAACTCATGGGTTACATTGGCCACAAACTCGGATTTCACTTTCATTGCCTGCTCCGCCTCATGCCTGACCTGTATGACTTCCTTGCTTAAGAATTCCCTTTTCAATATATCATTGGACATGCATACAAAGCATCCGTCCCCATATGACATAATCCGGGTCTCGGTCGGGAAACAGGTTTGGTTTTTCCGGTATGCGGCAATATTCTGCGTTTCCCCGCTGAATGCATATTCCGTAGTAAACCCTTCTTCCGTCTTTTCAAAAACTGTTGGAAAAATCTCTCCGATATGTATACCGTATATCCCTTCCTCATAACCAAGCTTTTCCCTTGCACCGGCATTCGCATAAGTGATAACCCCTTCCGGGTCAAATGCAAGAACCATTTCCAGCGCATATTCAACAAGAGACGAAAGAAATTCTTTTTTTTCCATCTTCCCATCCCCTCCGGATTCCCACAAATCTTTTATACAAACGTAAACATCTTAATAACTTCCACAATATTAAAGAAATCTTCCTTTGCCAGTGCAAAACATTCCAATACATCCGGCGCAAATTCCCCGCATTCCCCGTTCATGATCATATCGTAAGCTACATTGTTCGCATAAGCCCCTTTGTATACCCTATTGCTTACCAATGCATCATATACATCGGCGATAGCCACTACCTGGGCGCAAAGAGGGATCTCTTCCCCAACCAAATGATCCGGGTAGCCTTTGCCATCCCATCTTTCATGATGATGGCGGCAGATATCATAGCAATACTGGAAGAACTCGTCATCTTCGTCCTCGCCCTGCTGGAAATTCTTAAGGATCTCGCATCCAATGGTCGTATGCTCCTTCATTGTCTCAAACTCTTCTTCCGTCAGACGGCCCGGCTTCAATAAGATAGCATCCGGAATGCCGATCTTGCCGATGTCATGCATAGCCGCCGCTTTTGCAATGGCATCGATCTGTTCCGGAGTCAAGCCATATTGAGGGAAATATTTTGCCATGTATTTTAGTAAGATCCTTGTAAAATATTTGATCCTTTTAATATGATCCCCGGTTTCCAGGCTCCTGAATTCCACTACCGCGCTAAGCGCATCGATCATAAACTCATTATTTTTCCTGTTTTTCCTTTCCTGGGCTAAGATTTTCTCTTCCTGTTCCTTTAACTTCTGTTCCATATTCAGCTTATTTTGGTAAAGCTGGATAATATTGCTGCTTCTTCTCATTACGATATGCGGGTAAAACGGCTTATGCATAACATCCGCCACTCCATAACCATATGCTTTCCCTTCACTGGACGCTACCGATTCCCCTGTTATCAATATAACCGGGATCCTGTTCAGCAAGTCGTTCTTTTCCATATAATCCAGTACTCCGAAACCATCCACAAGAGGCATGACCACATCAAGGCAGACCAATACAATATCATGATCTTCCCCCAGCCTGTCAATCGCTTCCTGCCCGTTTGGCGCTTCTATAATGTCATAATCGTCACGAAAAATCTCGCTAAGTATCGCTCTGTTTACTTCTTCATCATCAACAATCAATATTTGCTGCCTACTCATATTTTTCCCTCTTTCCAATATATTTTCCGGCACTATGCACCAATCATAATAAGCCTACCATTTTTCAACATAAATGTCAAAGATTTTTGAAACATATAGCGAGGAGACAGGACGAATTTCCTAGATTTCCGTTTCCCTAAAATAGAAAAAACCACGTTTTAATGCATGCCTGCAATGCACGCCTGCGCCGGAACGCGGCCGCGCCGGCGGTTATTCCCCTCTTGTGCGCAGCGCGGCATCTTCCCGGCGGACATCCGGCAAAGTATAAACCGGGCTGCCGTCCCCGCCTTCCGCATCATTCATTTATATTGCATTACATGCATAAAAATGATACAATTATGCAGCCGGGAAGTCAAACAACTTTTAGGATATCAATTGCCAAAGGGCAGCCTGTCGACAATCAACCGACGTCCATATCCCGGCTGCGCTTTGCAGCTATAAGGGCGGGGATTTTCCGGCCACTGCACCCTTTAGAAAAATATAGGAAAGGCTGAAAAGTTATGGAAAAAAGATTGGGCATATTTTTTATAACCGCCGTACTGTCCGCCTCCTTGGCCGGATGCGCTAAGGCGGATAATACGGGCAGCAATATGAGTAAGGAAAATACAACAGACAATGAAGCGGAAGCCGCCCCGGAAAATAGGGATGTGGCACTTACCGTCTGGGGAGCGGAAGAAGATGAAGCCCTTTTAGAACAGATTTTTGCAAGTTTTCAAAAAGAATATCAGGATCAGGCCGACTTCCATATTACGTATGCCGCACAAAGCGAGTCAAGCTGCAAAGATGCTTTGATGGCGGATTTAGAAGCCGGAGCCGATGTCTTTGCTTTTGCCGATGATCAGTTAAACACTTTGGTGGCGGCCGGCGCTTTAGAACCGGTGGAAAACGCGGACCGCATCAAAGCGGAAAACCTTCCCGGCGCGGTAGAAGCGGCTTCCGTAGGGGATATCCTGTATGCCTATCCTTTGACGGCGGATAATGGCTATTTCCTTTATTATAATAAACAGTATTTTACGCCGGATGACATCAAAACCTTAGACCGCTTATTAGAAGTTGCGGAACAAAATGGGAAAAAAATCACCATGGACTGGTCTTCCGCGTGGTATGTATATGCCTTTTTTGGCAATACCGGTTTAGAAGCAGGATTAAACGACGATGGAATCACCAATTTCTGCACTTGGAACAAGACAGACGGCCCCATAAAAGGGGTGGATGTGGCCAATGCCATGCTTTCCATTGCCCAAAGCCCCGCTTTTTTGAGCACGGATGAGGCCGGATTCCTCTCCGGCGTAAGGGACGGTTCTGTTATCGCCGGAGTCAGCGGCGTATGGAATGCAATGGCCATGGAGGAAGCCTGGGGAAAAGACTATGGAGCCGCCAAACTCCCGACTTACACCTGTTGCAGCCGCCAAATACAGATGGCTTCCTTTTCCGGCTACAAACTGATCGGCGTCAATGCATACTCCAAACATAATACCTGGGCGGCCCGGTTGGCAGAATGGATTGCTAATGAGAAAAACCAGCAGCTCCGGTTTGAAATGCGGGGACAAGGCCCTGCCAATGCCAAAGCGGCAGCCTCGGCCAGCGTGCAGGATTCCCCTGCCATTGCCGCCTTGATCGCCCAATCCGAATTCTCGCGCCTGCAACGCATCGGCGGCAATTTCTGGGATCCGGTATCCGCCTTTGCCACAAACATGGCTGCCGGTAATCCCGAAAGGATAGGGCTTCAAGAACAGCTTGATGTCATGGTGGAAGGGGTTACGGCACCATAAAAAGCAAAAAATATTGTTAGGAGGATATAGGGATCATGAAGAAGAAATGGAATATCAAATACCGTTTAATATTGCCCATCGCCCTGCTTGGAATTGTCGCGCTTATCTCCAATCTCCTGGCAGTTTCCAATATCAGGAACGTCAACGCCAATGCCGCCAATATTGCGGACAATTATATGGAAGGGAAAACCAAACTGGCAAAAATCCACCAATCGGTTATGAATATACATAAAATGGCGCTCTCTCATATTGTAGCTACCGATTATGATACAATGATCGCCCTTGTCAATAACATTAAGGAAGAAGAAAAAAAGCTGGACGGTATGCTGGAAGAATATGAAACCTACATTACAGACGCCGACAGGGAAACGTATGACGCATTGCTTTCCGGTTATGATTCGTTCAAACACTCCCTCGTTTTCCTCGTATGCGCCAGCGCCGCCAGCAAAACACAGGATGCCTATGCCTTTGCCAACGGCGACGTGGCTTCTTTTAATACCGCCGTTGAAAACAATATCAATATTCTGGATAATTCCATCAGCAGCCGGACATCTCAGGCCAGGATGCAGCTATCCAACGTATATCTTGGCTCTATGATCACAAATGGCGCATCCACCCTTGCCTGCGTCATACTCGTCCTAATCTCAGTCTCCCTGATTTTAAAATCCGTAGTCCGGCCGATTAAAAACATCCTGAACACACTTCAAAACTGCTCAAGACGCATTACCGGCGTAGTAGGCGAAGTATTGCTTAGGACTCGCACTTCCAGCGAAAGCGCCATGGATTTGTCCTCACTTGCCCAGGAATTGTCGGCTACCACTCAGGAAATGGCAAACAACGCTTCCCATATCAGCAGGAATGCGGAAAATATACGGCAGGATGCGGAAAATATGGCGGAAGAATGCGGGAACATCACTTCTTACTGTAACGCTATGAACGCACGGGCCAAAGAAATGGGGCAGTCTGCCCAGGAAAGCATGAATCATACCAATGCCAAAATAAAAGAAATCCTGAATGTGCTAAACGAAGCTATTGAAGGAAGCCGCAGCGTAGACCAGGTCAACAGCCTTACCCACGATATATTAGCCATTGCTTCCCAGACCAATCTGATCGCGCTCAATGCTTCCATTGAAGCGGCCAGGGCCGGGGAGGCCGGAAGAGGCTTCGCGGTAGTAGCGGATGAAATCCGGCAGCTTGCCGCTTCCAGCAGCGAAACCGCCAATCGGATCCAGGAAATCAACGCTACCGTAACCCATGCCGTTTACAACCTTTCCGGAAATGCACAGAACCTGATAGATTACATTGAAGAGTCTATCTTAAAAGAGTTTCTTTCTTTCGTCTCCTCCGGCCGCCAATATCAGGACGATGCCGCTTATATCCGCCAGGCCATGGATGAATTCAATGCCAATACAGGCCGTCTGAAGATTTCCATGACGGAAATCGCGGGATCCATAGATGCGATCACCAAAGCCATTGACGATAGCGCATCGGGCATCTTAGGCATTGCGGGCAGCGCCCAGCATCTGGTCGCCGACATGACGGAAATTACAGACCGCATGGATGTCAATCATAAAGTTGCCGCCGAACTGGAAAAAGAAACCGTAACATTTGCCAATTTATGACAAAGGGGAAGATCATGCATCGCCTTTTATACTTTTTATCTTCCGGACCATTATTCCAAAAAAAAGGGGGGAAGGATGCCCTTATCACTTTGCTTTTGCTTTTTTCTGCTACGGCCTTATCCTTCCTCTATTTTGATATATCCCAGAATTCCGCCAACGTAGCGCTTTTATATATCCTCGCCCTCGTCCTGATCGCCCGGATTACGGACGGCTATTTTTGGGGAATATTCGCTTCCCTGATCGGCGTCGTCTGCGTTAATTTCCTGTTCACATATCCGTATTTGGCCCTAAACTTTACTTTAGCGGGCTACCCGGTCACTTTTATCGGTATGCTGGCCATCTCTTTAATCACCAGTGCTGCCACCACTCATATGAAACAGCAAATGCAGATGCTGGCGGAAAGAGAACTCCTGTTAGTGGAAGCGGAAAAAGAAAAAATGCGCGCCAATCTCCTGCGGGCCATTTCCCACGATTTACGCACCCCTCTTACCAGCATTATCGGTGCAGGCGCTTCTTATTTGGAAACAGGGGATTTTTTGGGCGAAGAAGAAAAAAGAGGGCTGGTAAAGCAAATATACGAAGATTCCAACTGGCTCCTGAATATGGTGGAAAACCTCTTATCGGTTACACGGATCCAGGGAGGGGAAGCCAATGTAAATAAATCCTTGGAATCTGTGGAAGAAGTCGTCTCGGAAGCCGTCATCCGGCTGAAAAAACGGCTGCCGGATGCAAAGATCCAAGTCCAAGTGCCCAACGAGCTGATTATGATCCCCATGGACGCCATTTTAATCGAACAAGTCCTCATTAATTTACTGGAAAACGCCGTCCTGCACTCCAAAAGCAGCCAACCCGTCTCCTGTTATGTGGAAGATGACGGGGATGCCGTTACTTTCCATGTGCGGGATTATGGCATCGGCATCCCCCAAGAGCGGATACGGACTATTTTTGACGGGACGCCGTACGCCGGCAGCTCCTCTCCCGACAGTTCCAAAGGCATGGGCATCGGGCTTTCCATCTGCAAAACTATTGTCACCGCCCATAAGGGCAGTATCTGCGCCCGCCCCTGTCCCCGGGGTACGGATTTCTTCTTTTCCCTGCCCCAGACAGCAACATCAGGAGGTTCCCGTCTATGAACGCTAAAATATCCATTGTCCTTATCGAAGATGAAAAAAATATATGCAGCTTTATGGCCGCCACGCTGGCGTCTCAAGGCTACAAAATTTCCACTGCCCTCACGGCAAAGGCCGGCATTTCCCTCATCACTTCCGGCTGCCCCGATCTCATTCTTCTGGATTTGGGCCTTCCGGACATGGATGGGATAGAAGTAATCCGGGAAATACGCACTTGGGCCAGCATCCCCATCATCGTCATTTCCGCCCGCTCTCAGGAACAGGAAAAAGTGCTTGCTTTGGACAATGGCGCCGATGATTACATCACCAAGCCTTTCGGCCCATCCGAGCTTATGGCCCGCATCCGCACTGCTTTACGCCATAGCAACCGTCTGCAGACGGATTCCCTTTTAAGCCAGCGTCCTTACCATGCAAAAGATCTGACCGTAGACTTTGAAAAACGTCTCGTTACGTTGGCCGGCTCCATAATCCATTTAACCCAGATCGAATATAAAATCGTCTCCCTTCTGGCAAAAAACTCCGGGCGGGTAATTACATACGATACGATCATTTCTAATGTATGGGGGCCTTATGCGGATGATAACAACCGGATTTTGCGGGTAAATATGGCCAACATAAGGCGGAAAATAGAGAAAAACCCGGCCGAACCCCATTATATTTTTACGGAAATAGGGATTGGGTACCGGATGCTGGAAGATAAGGAAAACTGAACACGATTTTAGAGTCTCCTCTCCATCGTGCAAAAGCCGTTTGCACAATATCCTTTTGTGCAATCTGCCGGATGGGCCTTTTGACACCCGGATCCTATAAGGAACCAATAAACAGCCCCCATAAATGGCAGGGCTGTTCATTTAACTTTCTTTTATTTTATTTCTGATACTTCATAATCCGCCTTTTCCACAGCTTCCTTCAAAATCTCATCCGGCACTTCCTTATCCATAGTCACAACCGCGCTCTTTTCTTCCAAGCTCATTGCCACAGCCGATACGCCGTCTACCGATTCCAGCGCCTTCTGCACTCTTGCCGTACAGTGTCCGCAGGACATCCCCTCCACAATCATTGTTTTTGTCATCTCTTTTTCCTCCTTCCATTTATTATCCAAGGCTTCTGTCTGTTCTGCCTCCGCCTCTTTCTTTCGGGTTGCCGTTCCTTCTGCTTTCCCCTTTTTGCTTTTCTTTTCCGTCTCCTTAAAGTTCCGCAGCCGGAGGGCATTCGTTACGACGCATACACTGCTTAAGCTCATTGCCGCCGCCCCAAACATAGGGTTTAGTTTCAGGCCAAAAAGGGGATATAAAACCCCTGCCGCCAAAGGAATGCCTACACTGTTATAAAAGAACGCCCAAAACAGATTCTCCTTAATATTCCGGATCACTGCTTTACTTAACCGTATTGCCGTTACCGCATCCCTCAGATCGCTTTTCATCAGGATGATATCCGCGCTCTCCATTGCCACATCGGTCCCTGCCCCAATCGCTATCCCGACATCCGCGCTGGCCAAAGCCGGAGCGTCGTTGATGCCATCGCCGATCATCGCCACCTTCCTGCCCTGTTCCTTTAATGCCCGGATTTTGGCTTCCTTTTCGCCTGGCAAAACCTCTGCGATCACCTCTTTCATCCCCAGCTTTTGCCTTACCGCCTCCGCCGTCTTTTTATTATCCCCGGTCAGCATGATCGTCCGGATATGCATCTGCTCCAATTGACGGATTGCCTCTAAAGAGGAATCCTTTACCGTATCTGCCACAGCGATGAGAGCAACCAAGCGGCATCCCCTGCCCGGCGGATTTTCGTCTCCGGATCTTTCTTCCTGCACCGGGCTATCCTGGCCTGAATTCTTTTCCCTTTCCGCAGCTTCTTTCCGGCTCTCCGCGTTTTCCCTTCCCCATCTGTCCTGCCTGCCAAACAGCAATGGCGTTTTCCCTTCCTCCGATAGACGTTCCGCCATTTCTATCTGTTCTTCCGAAAGCGTCACCGCGTTCTCTTCCATAAATTTCCGGTTGCCGGCAAAATAAAGGACGCCGTTTATCCTTCCTTGAATCCCTTTTCCAAACACCGCCTGAAATTCCGTTACTTCCGGCAGGCTTCCTTCCGCCAATCCCTGCGCCGCCTCCACTATCGCTTCAGCCAAAGGATGCTCGCTGGGCTTTTCCAGCGCAGCGGCAAAAGTTAGGATCTCCCTTTTATCCGATTTCCCGTCATAGCCGATTACATCGGTAACCTTAGGCTTACCTTCTGTCACCGTGCCGGTTTTATCCAAAACAACCGTATCTACATTTTTTGCTTCCTGCAACGCTTCCCCGGACTTAATCAGCACCCCGTATTTCGCGCCCACGCCCGTTCCTACCATAATCGCCACCGGCGTAGCCAGCCCAAGGGCGCAAGGGCAGGAAATGACCAATACCGCAATCCCTACTGACATAGCAAATTCAAATCCCGCGCCGCTTATCAACCATACCGCCGACGCCAAGAGGGCAATCCCAATAACCACCGGCACGAAAACCCCGGCAATCTTATCCGCCAGTCTGGCAATCGGCGCCTTGGACGCCCCTGCTTCCTCCACCAGACGGATAATCTGGGACAATGTAGTATCTTCTCCCACCTTCTGCGCGCGGCATTTCAAGGCCCCAGCCTTATTTACCGTAGCGGACACTACTTTATCGCCTGCTTTCTTTTCCACCGGGATGCTCTCACCGGTAATCGCCGACTCATCCACACTGGAATTGCCTTCCAGCACAATGCCGTCCACCGGAATCAGGCTTCCCGGCTTCACGAGGAATATATCGTCCTTTTGTACATCCTCCGTAGGGATTTGCTCTTCCCTTCCATCCTCTCTTTGCACGATCGCCGTTTTCGGCGACAGATCCATTAGTTTTGTAATCGCCGCACTGGTCTTTCCCTTTGACTTTGTCTCCAGATATTTCCCGACCGTGATCAACGTCAGTATCGTACCCGCCGATTCAAAATAAATATCCATGGCGTACTGCTCTACTAAGGCAATATCCCCATGCCCAAGCCCATAACCAATCCGGAAAATGGCAAAACAGCCATAGGCCACCGCCGCCGATGCTCCAATGGCAATCAGGCTATCCATATTCGGGCTTCCCCGGAACAACGTCTTAAAACCTACCCCAAAATATTTCCGGTTCACATATAAAATCGGCAAAAGCAGCAAAAACTGGGAAAATCCAAATGCCACGGCGTTTTCATTCCCATGAAACAACGTCTTCACAAATGCCGGGACGGGCAGGCCGAACCATTCATAGAACATATGATGCATGGAAATATACATAAGCGGGATCAAAAAACCAATGGAAACCGCCAAACGCCGCTTCATAGCCTGCTCTGCATTTTTCGCACTGTTGTGCAAAGCTTCTTCCCCTGCTCTTGCCCCTGCGCGTTCCCCGCTTCCTTTACCGCTCTCCTTCCGGCTCGCCCCATACCCGGCCTTTTCCACCGCCGCTATAATCTCCTCTTTTGCAGCCGTGCCTTCCACTCCCATGGAATTGGTCAACAGGCTCACCGAGCAGGATGTAACGCCCGGCACTTTCGACACCGCCTTTTCCACATGAGAGCTGCAGGCCGCGCAGCTCATACCTGTTACGATATATTGATCCATATCCGCCTCCTTGCTTTCCGTCTGCTCTTTCACTGTCCGGCCCCATCTGCCCGATCTATCATCCGTCACTTTATTCAGGCAATATTATGCCAATTTATCAACCCCATCCCCATTTCATACGATGTCCCTTACTTCATCACTTTCTGCAAGGTTTCTACCAGTTCGTCAATCGTTTCTTCCCTGCCCTCCTTAATATCTTTTACGACACAGCTACGTATATGATTGGCTAAAAGCACTTTGTTAAAACTATTCAAAGCCGCATTCACCGCCGCAACTTGGACGAGAATGTCCGTGCAATACCTTTCTTCCTCCACCATCCCTTTAATCCCCCGTATTTGTCCCTCGATACGGTTTAAACGGTGGATCAAATCCTTATATTCCTTCTCCTCCCGCTCCTTCGTCTTATAACAGCAATCCCCTTCCTGCCCCTTTTTTGCCCCCTGGCTGCTTCTTCCGTCCTTATCGTTCCCGTTTCCCTTCTTTTCCATTCCCTCTCCTTCCATACGGTTATTATATACCCCCATAGGGTATATTGTCAATACACAGACTTTTATTTTACTTCATGGCGCGCATAGCGTTCAAAATGGCGATCACCGCCACTCCTACGTCGGCAAATACCGCCGCCCACATAGATGCGATCCCAATGGCCGCAAGAAGCAATACCAATACTTTCACCCCAATGGCAAATACAATATTCTGCTTTACAATCCCCAACGTTTTTTTGGAAATCTGCATCGCTTTTACGATCTTGGACGGTTCATCCGTCATAATCACTACATCCGCCGCTTCAATCGCCGCATCCGAGCCAAGGCCGCCCATGGCTACCCCGATATCCGCCCTGGCCAGCACCGGAGCATCATTGATGCCGTCCCCCACAAAAACCAGCCTGCCTTTTTCCGACTTTGCCGCAAGCAGCTTCTCCACCTGTTCCACTTTATCGCCGGGAAGAAGTTCCGCATACACTTCCGCGATCCCTAATTCCCCGGCAATTGAATCCGCCGTTTTCTTCCGGTCCCCGGTCAACATCACAATATGCTTCATGCCCGCTTCCTTGAATCCATCCACAGCCTCTTTCGCATCATCCTTTACTTCATCCGCAATGACGATATAACCAAGATATTCCTCTCCCCTCGCCACATGGACCACAGTACCGTTTTCCTCCACGGCATCCGCATCCACACCCCGGCTCTCCATCAGTTTGCTGTTTCCTGCCAGAATATGATGTCCATCCAAAATGGCTCTGATTCCATACCCAGCTACTTCCTCTACTTCTTTCAGCCGGGCATCATCAATCTCACCCCCATAAGCCTGCAGCAAGGACCTAGAGATCGGATGGTTGGAAAAGTTCTCCGCATAAGCCGCTGTTTCCAGCAGTTCCTTTTCGTCGACCCCCTCGGAAGGCACTATTTTCCTTACCGCGAAAACCCCCTTTGTAAGCGTTCCTGTTTTATCCATAACGATTACTTCTGCGTCCGCAAGGGCTTCCAGATAATTACTCCCTTTAATCAGGATGCCCGCCCTGCCAGCTCCCCCCAGCCCGCCGAAAAAACTAAGCGGGATGCTGATGACCAATGCGCAGGGGCAAGAAATAACAAGAAAACTCAATGCCCTGTAAATCCACTCTCCCCAGCCGCCGCCTGCCGCCAAAGGCGGGACTACCGCCAGGAGCGCTGCAAGCCCTACCACTACCGGCGTATAGTATCTGGCAAATTTGGTGATAAAATGCTCCGCCTCCGATTTTTTACCGCTGGCGTTCTCCACCAGATCAAGGATCTTTGCTACGGTTGATTCCCCATAGTTCTTTAATACCCTGACTTCGATCACTCCGGAAAGGTTCACGCATCCGCTGATTACCGCTTCTCCTTCCATTACATCCCTCGGCAGGCTTTCCCCGGTAAGGGCCATGGTATCCAAAGAAGAATTACCCTTTATGACCGTTCCATCCAAAGGGATCCTTTCCCCCGGCTTTACCAATATGGCTTCCCCGATCGCCACTTCCTCCGGATTCACTTCCTCCACTATGCCGTTTCTCATCACATTGGCATAATCGGGGCGAATATCCATCAGATCGGCAATCGATTTTCTGGATTTATTTACCGCATAGGACTGGAAGCATTCCCCTACCTGATAAAAAAGCATCACGGCTACCGCTTCCGCATATTCGCCTACAAAAAAAGCGCCTACCGTAGCAACCGCCATAAGGAAATTCTCATCAAAAACCTGCTTCTGCCCAATATTCCTTAAGGCATTCTTCACTACATCCCCGCCTATAATCAAATACGCAGCAAGAAATATAAACAACGCTGTACTAATACTTAAATCACCTATATAAAAACAAGGGGCAAAACGGGAAAAAACAACTGCCACAAAATAAATGACGGCTCCTATCCCCACCCTTTTTATTCTCTTCTTTAATTTTTTGCTCATTATTCCGCACCTACCTTTTATCTCTTTTTCAAGGGCTGCTTTTCCCGGCAGCCCTTTCCACGCCCGGAGCCTTGCCCTGCCACTACTTTTCCACGACTTCTACGTCAGGCTCATATTTTTTTACAGTCTTTTTAATCTCTTTTGTAATCTTTCCCGCTTTAGCGTCTTCCACTTCCACTACAAGCTTTTGGGTCAGGAAGGTGACGCTGCTGCTTATCACCCCGTCCAGTTTTCCTACGGCCGCTTCGATCTCCGCCGCGCAGTGCGCGCAATCCAAATCCTCCAAAATATACGTTTTCCTCATCCGTTTTTCCTCCTTTTATTTTTTAACTTCATATTCTATTCATCCTCTTCAATATGATCCAACCCCTGGCTTAAAATCGTCTTAATATGCCCATCCGCCAGAGAATAAAACACCGTCTTCCCCTCCCTTCGGTTGCGTACCAGATCCATTTGTTTTAATGTGCGCAACTGGTGGGAAATCGCCGACTGGGTCATATTTAAGATCTGCGCCAGATCGCATACGCACATTTCCCCGCACATCAGCACATATAGGATCTTAATTCTGGTAGAATCGGCAAATACCTTAAAAAAATCAGCCAGATCATAAAGCTTATCTTCCTCCGGCATCTGCTCATTCACTTTCTCCACAATATCCTCATGTACATGGATATATTCGCATTTTTCTATCTGCTCTTCTTTCCGCCTCATAAATGCCCTCCTTTCTTACTTTTTCCCGACAAGGCATTCTTTTCCCCGATAGGCCCCTACAAATATCTTCTGACTCTTTTTTGATATCCTCATTTTCATATGAATAACTGTTCATATGTTCATTATATCATTCTTTCCTTTCCTGTCAATAATCATTTTAAAAAAACATGCATCCACATCCCACAACCTATGTCTTTTTGATACCCAAATCCTATATATATAGAAATAACAGGATATGGCCCACCTAACCATATCCTGTTATTTTTATAATTACCCATATTATATAGCAAAAGGTTCCGCCGGGAATCAATATTTTATAACGTCATATAACCATACCTTTTTCTATATTTAACGAACATAAAGACAGACAAGGCAAATGCCATCAGCTCCGCTGCAGGCGTTGCCAGCCAGATCCCGTTCACTCCAAAAACCATCGGAAGCGCAATCATTGTCACCAGCATAAATACAAAAGACCTGGAAAATGCAAGAACCGCCGAAACCATCCCATTGGATAACGCAGTAAACATCCCGCTTGCAAATATATTAAAACCAATAAACAGCAATGCCGCCGTACAAATCCTGTTCCCGGTTACCGCCAGGCCATACACTGGATGATCCGGACGGGCAAACACGGACACCAGCGGCTTTGTCATCATAAGAGAAAGCGCTATTGTAACAAGGCAAATCCCTGCGATCACTTTTATACTGATCCCAATCAGTTTTTTCAGCTTATCCCGACTCCCCTCCCCATAATAATAACTTATCATAGGCGCAACCCCATAAGAATACCCTGTATACAGAGAACTTGCAAACATCAGCACATACATAATGATCGTGACAGCCGCAACCCCGTCTTCCCCAACATAATACAGCATCGTCCAATTAAACATCATCGTAACGATCCCGGTAACAAGCGCAGTTGCCATCTCTGAGCATCCATTGGATGCCGCATTCACAAGTACTTTGAAGCGGAACGCCGGTTTTTTAAAATGCAGAAGGCTCTTTTTTTGGCTAAATACAAACAAACCCACAACCGCCGTTACGGAATAACCAAGCCCTGTTGCGACCGCCGCGCCGCCGATGCCCATTCCAAACCCGGCGATAAACACATAATCAAGCGCCATATTCAGAATACCGCCCGTTATTGAGCAGGCTAAAGAAAGATTCGCCTTTCCGCCGGCAATCATATAGAGAGTAAAATTATTCATCAGAAGGATCGGCACCGTAAATATCAGATAACGGCCCAAATATTCCATGCAATATCCTTCTACCTCCTCCGAAAGGCCCATACCGGCAAATATATGATTTATGGCTAAATACCCCGCTGTACACATAATCATCCCTACAACGACATTCACCAGGATCAGGAATGTAAAGTCCTCCTTTGCCTCTTCTTCCTTCTGCTCCCCCATCTTTTTCATAATAACTGCGCTGCCGCCGGTAGCAAGCATGGTGGAGATCGCCGTCACAAGCTGGATGACCGGGGCCGTCAGGTTGATCGCAGAAAGCGCGTCCGTGCCAATCAAGTTTGACACAAACAATCCATCGACCATTGTATAAAAAGACATAAATACCGTCATCGCAATAGTCGGTATGGCAAATTTAAGAATATTTCCAAGCGTTACAGGTTTTTCATATACATTTGCATTTTCCATAAAACTTTTCCTCCGTTCACCTTGCATTTTCCCGCTGTGTATGATATCGTAAACCGTACAGCAACTGCACAGTCAAGTATTGATTTCATATTTTGAGACCGCTATGAATAAAAAAGACAAATTTCTCACAATCGGCCAGTTTGCGGCCATGCACGGCATCAACAAGAAAACCCTGATGTGGTACGACGAGATCGGGCTATTCAAGCCAATCTCCAGCAACCCGGAAAACGGATACCGTTATTATAGTTATCATCAAAGCCCTGTCTTAGAAACCATCCTTTTGCTGCGGGAACTGGATGTTTCTATCAATGAAATAAAAGATTTTATGAAGAATCGTTCTGCACAAAGCCTAAAATACCTTCTGGAAGAAAAAACAGCCGCGCTTGATATGCAGATCACCCATCTGCAGGCGGTCCGCACTCTCCTATGCACACTCAGCCGGAATATGTCTACCCTACTGACTATGGACTTATCCGAGATCAGCATTGTTGAAAAGGAAGAACGTTGTCTAATCACTGTAGATGTGGATCAGGACACTACCTTTGAACAGGAAGTGGAGTTAATCAGGACCGAAACGGAAAAATACCATCTCGGCCGTCTTCATAAAGCTTCCTACGGTTCTATGATCCCCGCCGCCAGCCTGTTAAGCGGCAGCTTTAACGATTATTCCAAGCTTTTTATCGAGATCCCATTTCTTGCTTATCAGCCCGGCCTGCATATTGCCCCCGGTGGAAAATATCTAAAAGCTTTCCATAAAGGGGACTGGGATCAACTGCCGGAACGATATCAGGAAATCCTTTCCTATGCGGAAAGCCATGGTTTGAAGCTCCATGGGTTTTCATACGAAATGGGCATCAATGAAAATGTCATCGACCGGATGGAGGATTACATTGTCCAGATTGAAATTCCCATTTTAGAATAATACCCGCCTCTACAATCCGCCCCCTATAATCCTCCATTAAGAGATCGCTGCATTCTGCCGCCTGTATGTATCATTATCCTTTTGGCTCAGCTCGCTCTCTACCTGGGATAATCCCTTCTCCAGCTCCTTTCATTTTCCTTCATCTCCGAAAGCTGCTTTCATCTGCTGTTCCAACTGCTGTATCTCTTCTTTCAGTTTTTTTAAGTTCTCTGTCAATCTTATCCGTATTCGTTGCGCATTTCCGTATTCGTTGCGCATTTCCCTGTTCTGCCATTTTTTCAAGTTTATCCGTCATAAATATTCCATCATAATCCGGCGGAAACGGCAGGCCGCCGCTTATGAGGCGAATCTCCCCATAGCGGCGGCTGGGTTTTTATGTATATTTTCTGTATCTACCCGCCAATGTTTCCGTACAGACGGTTAGAATAATGCATTATCTCGCCATAATATTCAACGCTGCTGCCAGGCCCAGATTGCCGGTCGGTTCATCAGCAAAAATAACTTCCGGGTCATCGAAGATCCTGCTTTACCGGTATCCAGATCTCCGCATAGTATGCGGGGTCATCCGTACCATCTTTATAATGGGCGGCATTGTCGTAATACTCAATATTATAACCTTCACAAATCTCATACCGGCTCGCCGGAAGCCACTCGGCAAAAATCCTTCGATTGACCTCCTGCAAAGTATGCGGCATAGGGCCCCTGCACGGGAAAACTGCCCATGTATGTGCCGGGATCTCCTGCTCTTCCAACGTCTTGTGCAAAACAGATTCCGACTGAATATCGTCCGCAATCATATACCTGAATTGATTTCCGGATACTTCTGCATCAAAACAGATTCCGTACATTCCCATAACCGGCTTTCCTTCTGCGCAGGTTTCCATTTCATCCCAATACTTCGGAATATCCGCATTTGCCGTCTCATAAGAAAACGTTCTTGAAATACCTTTTACCTTAAATGCCGGTTTCTCTTCAATCCGGTATTCCATTACAGTCCCACCCTCTAATGACAGCTTAATATGCAGTGGTGCAAAAGACTTCAGCGCCGCACTGTTTCTGCGCACCTCAGTGGGCGTACTTCCGTGAAACCGTGTGAATGCCCTGGTAAAACTGTCTGCGGAATCATAACCGTATTTCACCGCCAAATCAACGATCTTAACATTAGAAGATACCAGTTCACTTCCCGCCAGCGACAACCGCCTCATGCGGATATACTCACCCACTGTATATCCGCACAGCATAGAAAACCCTTTTTGAAAATAAAAGGCGGACACATGCACCTTACGGGCAATCCTTTCAACTGTCAAGTCCCCGGTAATGTTCTCCTCAATATATGCAAGCGCCTCTTCCGTAGCTTTCATCCAATCCATAATCATATGCCTCCACAAGCGGACTGTTCAAAATCCTGAATTTCTTATCCTTCTGCCATAACGCACACAGCTCATCAAAATATCTGTCAGGTTCCCTCATCCATTCCGCCAGACGGTCTAATTCCTGTAATTCCTCTTCCGCCAGTTGGGCAAGCCTGCCGTCCAGATAAGCGGGCATAAAAGTATAAGTCAGTTCATTGTTCATTATTGCATGAAAATCATAGATCAAGTAACGCACCAGCGCCGGAAGGGAGCAGGTTCCCAATCTGTCTGCATACAGATACTGCCTGCCGTCAGTTTCCCCTCTTCTCACAGCAAGATACGCATCTGCCACCCAGTCAAAACTGTCCGTCGGCATATCGTATTGCGTCAGCACCATTCCGCCCTCCTCATAAAAACCGTCCGCATCAAAAGTAATCCATCGATCCTCTTTTTCATTATAATACTGATTGATCCAGTGATCCATGCTGATGCCCTCTTTAAAATAAGGCGCAAATCCGGCACGGCTTCTTGTCGGGACTCCTTTTGCCTTGAGTATGGCGCTCATGAGCACGGACACATATCTGCATGTTACGACAATCTTATGCTCCACTTCCCGCTCCCATACAAAACCACGCCCATCCAGCCGAAATAATTCCGCCGTAAGCGCTGGCGCCGTTAGCAGGATATCGTCCTCACACCGCATCCGATACCACGGATACCGGTTCATATCGCCATACAGCAGTGTCGCGTTTGCATTCGTATTTCCTTCCAGCAGCGTTACCCTATGTATTACTTGACTGCAGACCAGCCTGCCGAGCACGGTAATGTCATCCGGCAGAGAACGAAAATAATCTTGATATGCTCCTGCATAAGTATATGTCCCCGTCTTCCTGTAATGCTCCAAAATACGTGCTTCCATAAATGTATCCTCCTCATTCATAGCATTAATTTCATTATATGATTTTCCAATACATTTTTCCCGACCATAAATGCTGTCTTTTGTCCGGAACCTGCCTTCTGTAATGAATCATGGTATTGCTTACGCTTGATCATCGGGTGCAAACCATTATTAGGAGAACAGACCCTTCGGTTATTCCAATAGCTGATGAATCATTTCCAGATGGGAGTTTTTAACTGTTCCACTGTCATTGAAGCGGTATCGTAACGTCCATAAAGTAATCCTTCTTTGAATCTTGCCCACATGCTTTCGCATCTGGCATTGTCATAGGGATTTCCTTTGCGGCTGCACAGATCCATTACGGAAGCCAGATAGATCCATCCTTCTTTCAGCACATGAATGCAGGTGATATCCGTATTCCATTTCTGATGAATGACTTCTGCCCCAAAGTCACGTTTCAAGATATTTACCTTATCATTCGGGACGGCTCCATGGTTTGCATGGTGGTGATATATTTTTATCACTACAGACCTCAGCCCTTGTTCTGCCATATGCCTCTGGACACGCTTTACGCT
>CAOKPU010000010.1 GCA_948470755.1 uncultured Lachnospiraceae bacterium
CAAATCTGATATTTGCGTCGCCCCGTCGCGTAAACGCTCCGGAATGGGGATTAGTGTGAGAAGTGCTTCTAACCACTCGCAGCAGAGGCTGCTTCGTGGAGAAGCACTAAGTCTCACACGGGAGAATGCCTAAAATACGGCATTCTCCGCATTGATTTGAGATTCCGCGAAGCGGAATCATGGGGATTAGTATGAAAAAAAATCATACTATTTTTTTTGCGGTTTTTGTTATATAATATATATAAAATATGTGTTATAAGCGAAAAAAGAAAGGAAAACTGCGATGAAAGAAAAAAACAAAGGTGGAAAAATCCCAGGTAAGGTGTGGCTGCTCATTTCATTTGCGGTAGCTATGGTTTTGTGGTATCTATTGTCTTTGAATCCTAAGACGGCAAGAAGCTTTCCCAATATAATAGTGACGCTCCAGTCTGCGAAGACGATGATTGAAAGGGGGGTATTCTGGAAAGATATCCAGAGCAGCCTGATTTCCGTAAGCGCTGGTTTCGTTTTAGGCTTTGTCTTGTCTTTGCCGACAGCCATATTGATGGCATGGTACCGCCCGGTCAGGAATATTATTGAACCTTGGATACAGTTTGTCAGGAATATCCCGCCGCTGGCATACGTTCCCTTGGTTGTTATTTCTGCAGGCGTAGGCCGGAAGCCTCAGATTATAGTTATTACGATTGCTACTTTCCTGATTATGACGATTACGATCTATCAGGGCGTTATCAATATTGACGAGACGCTGATCAAGGCGGCGAGGGTGCTTGGAGCTACGGATAAGGATATCTTTTTAAAAGTTATTGCCCCGGCGACCCTTCCGTTCATTATGACAGCCGTGCGGCTTGGCGCGTCGGTTGCCTTGACAACGCTGATCGCAGCGGAGTCTACGGGTGCAAGCGCGGGCCTTGGGATGCGTATCCGTTCCTTGAACAACAGCTTCGAGTCGGAGCCGATGCTGCTGTACATTATTATCATCGGTATTATTGGCATTACGGTAGAAAAGGTGATTAAATTATTAGAAAGGAAACTGACGGGATGGCAAGAGAAGAGAGAAATATAAAGTTAAAGATTGACAATGTAAAGAAAATTTACAATTCCCGCAATGGGGAGATGATTGCCTTAAACGGTGTGAACCTTGATATTTATGAGAATGAGTTTATTTGCGTGGTAGGGCCTTCCGGCTGTGGGAAGTCCACGCTTTTGAATATTATCGCCGGGCTGCTTGAGCCGACTTCCGGTTCGGTGTATTGTGACGGCAAGGAAGTGAAAGGGACCGGGACGGAAAGGGGAGTAGTATTCCAGCAGTACGCATTGTTCCCTTGGATGACGGTAAAGAAGAATGTTTTATTTGGTTTGAACCTTCAGGGGATTAAGGGTGCGGAAGCGGAAGAAAAAGCGATGAAATACATAAAAATGGTACAGCTTGAAGATTTTGTGGATCATTATCCAAAGGAGCTGTCCGGAGGTATGAAGCAGAGGGTTGCCATAGCAAGGGCGTATGCGGTAAATCCTTCCGTCCTTTTGATGGATGAGCCTTTCGGCGCGCTGGATGCGCAGACAAGGACGCAGTTACAGACGGAATTGTTGGAAACATGGGAAAAAGAGCAGAAAACCTGTTTCTTTATTACCCATGATGTGGATGAAGCGATTATTTTGGCGCAAAAAGTTATTATCATGAGCGCAAGGCCGGGCCGGATTAAGGAAATCGTAGATGTGGACATACCTTATCCGCGTACTCAGGAGACGAAGATGGCCCCGGAATTCCTGGATTTGAAAAACCATATCTGGGGACAGGTATACCAGGAATATTTGGAGGTAAGGAAGTAAGTAAGATAGCTAACCGTTTGGTTAATGCCGGACGTTTATCTATAAATCAGTTTATCATAAGGAGGATAAAAAATGAAAAAAGTATTAAGTTTGCTGTTAACTCTGGCAATGGTAGCGACTTTTGTTGGATGTGGAAACACACAGGAACCCGCAGCAGAGCCCGCAGCAACAACAGAGGAGGCGGCTCCCGCAGAAGAAGCGGCTCCGGCAGAGGAGGCAGCTCCTGCTGAAGAAGCGGCTCCCGCAGAAGAAGCGGCAGCAGAAGAAAGCTATGACCCTGTAACTTTAAATGTTGCTTATATGCCTAACTATGGAAGCCTATGGTCGGTGCTTACGGCAAAAGAAAAAGGCTTTTTTGAAGAAGTCGGCATTACGGTTAATATGGTTGAGTTTGCAGACGGCCCTACTATTATTGCAGCTATGGAATCCGGCAGCATTGATATCGGTTATATTGGACAGGGCGCACATAAGCTTTGTATCAATGGCCAGGCGTCTATTTTTGCCCTTTCCCATATTTCTAACGGCGATGCACTGATCGGCGGCCCTGGAATAGCGAAAGTGGAAGATTTGACAGGAAAGAAAGTGGCATATTCTTCCGGAAGTTCCAGCGAAGACATACTTGTAAACTCTTTGAAAGCAGCAGGCATGTCCATGGATGATATCGAAGCGGTTGATATGGATGCATCCGCAATCGTTACGGCAATGCTTTCCGGCGGCGTAGACGCATGTGCAACATGGTCGCCTAACAGCCTGAAAATCTTAGAAGAGATGAGCGATGCAACAAAACTGACAGATAACATGACATTTTCCGATACGACGGTATCCCTCGCAAGCTGGATTGTAATGCCTTCCTATGCGGAAGCAAACAGGGATATCCTTGTCAGGTTCACAAAAGCGCTTTTCAAAGCAATGGATTATGCGGCGGATGAACATTATGACGAAGTAGCTCAGTATGTAGCAACACAGGTGGCTCAAGATTACGACAGTGTATATGAGCAGAGGGGTGATGCGGACTGGCTGACAGGTAAGGAAGTTTCCGAAGGCGCGGCAAACGGTGAAGTGGAAAAATATTACGAAATCCAGAAGCAGGGCTTTGTAGACGCCGGTGCGGTGGAAGCTGATCCGGTTCCCGCAGTTTCCGATTATGTAATGCTTGATGTTATGGTAGAAGCAGGACAGTAATCAAAAGGTTTTAACATAAAATTTCTTTTGAAATAATGTGACATGGATTGAGAGTAGTCTGCCTTTATGGTATACTACTCTCAAGTACATATTGGCTTGTTGCCGCAAAGCCGTACAGTAGCGGGAAAAGGAGGGAAGGCCATATGCTGGTTTTATTGCTGGGGGTTTTTATGATTGCTTCCGGTTTTGTGCTGTACAGAAAAAGAAGCATGGAATCCTTTTTCCTCTCAGGGATGTGCATCAGCCTGATGCTTGAGTTTTGCGGCATTTTAATTTTTGTGGCCAAAAAAGGCGGTTATTCCAGAGAAATGCTGGAATTCCTTTTTGTATCGATAGAGCTTAAAACCAAAATTCAATACTTGGTAATCCCGCTGAATGTAATCGGTTATATGATAGCCCTAGGAAGATATCTGTTTCCTTTTTTCCTGTTGCGGATAGCGATGCGTTATTCTATGATTTCCGCGATACGTAAGGATACTTTAGTGAAAAAAATTTCTGTTATTTTACCGGCGATGTCTTTGATCGTTTATTATCCTGGCATATATAAAGCAGTGACGGTGGACCGGCCCAAGCTGCAGGAATTTCTGGCCGAGTTTTCTTATTTCTGGATCCTGTTGTATATATGCATTGCATTGATTTTACTGGTTCACGAATATTTTTCTATTACAATGGTGTTTTTCCGGCGCCAGTTCAGCCTGATCGTGATATGCATGATTGCGATTTCCGGTTTATATCTGCTATATTGCGGACAGGATCCCGGACAGGTTTACCGGTTTTATCATGCTTCATATAAATGGAAGAGGGGAATTGGATATTTGCAGCATATGTGGGACATTAAAGCATATTACCTGTTGATGCTGGTGAATGTGGTCTGCGGGACTTTGGGTTTTATCAGCCTGCTTCGTTATACACAGGAAAACTATGCAAATGATATGGAAGAAGTGGTTTTGGAGAGAAAATACAATACCGCCCGGGTAGGGACTTTAGTATTTGTCCATAGCACGAAAAACCAATTGCTGGCAAACCGCGTGATTTTTAAGCGCTTGAACGGCCTGAATATGAATAAAGAAGAAGAGGTGCAAAAGGCGAGGGAGTATATTGCCGTCCTGGAAGATATCAATGAAGCGCTGCTGGAACGGATGGAGGAGTTGTACCGTTCGGTAAAGTCCAGTTCTATTTATATGGTTTCCTGCCGCTTAGAGGAAATCGTAGCGAATGCTTTGGAGCGGTTTCATAATAAATGCCCGGACGTGTCCGTAGAGGTGGTGCTGGAATCGGATGCGCCTGTTTTGGCGGACAAGACGCATTTATGCGAGGCTATATATAATCTGTTGATCAATGCGCAGGATGCGGTAGATGCGGCGGAAAAGGGGAGTGAAGGGAAGGTTTCCCTATTGAGCCATGATGAAAGGCTTTATACGGTAATCGAAGTCAGGGACAATGGGGTGGGGATACCAAAAGCAACGATGAAAAAGATATTCGAGCCGTTTTATACGAGTAAGAACAGGAATCATAACTGGGGGATGGGACTGTATTACGTAAGAGCGATCGTAAAGGGCCATTTGGGAAGTTTGAGGGTTGAGAGCAAAGAGGGGGAAGGCAGCAGTTTTTATATTTTATTGCCGAAGTATATGTCGGTTTAACGTGAAATAAAAATTTGCAGACCATCTGTATGCCTGTTGGCGCAGGCGGGTATAAGTCGCGGATTTGGCGCCAAAAGCCCTATCCGGAGGCCCCGGCCGGCAGATTGCACAAAAGATTTGCCGGCCTGAGCTTTCGGATAGGTCTTTTGACGCCCGAATCATCGTAGGAATTTGCCTTGCAATCAGCTTATGATACGGTATGGGGGCGGATGAAAAAATGGAAGAAAAAAAAGATGTTGAAAAGATTAAGATTATGATTGCGGATGATTTTCCGCTTCTTTTGGAAGATATGTGTGAACTGATTGATGGCCAGGAAGATATGAAAGTAGTAGGGACGGCCAATAGCGGGAAACAGATTGTGGATTTGGCGAAGGAGACGGAATTTGATATTATTCTTATGGATATCGAAATGGAAAATCTTAATGCCGGCATTACGGCAACGGAACAAATCCGTGAACAGTTGGGAAATGTAAATATTATATTTCTGACGGTGCATGATACAAATGAAATGATTTTAACGGCTATGGGGGCCGGGGCGGTTGATTACATTGTAAAAGGATGCGGGGAAGAGGAGATATTAAACCACATAAGAAACGCTTATGCGGGCAATCCGATCATGGAACGCAAAGTACATGATGTTGTGATGCAGGAATATGTCAGATTGCAGAAAAGCGAAAAAAGCCTGCTTTTCTTCATTCATAATATATCCCGGTTGACGGCGACGGAAAGGGAATTGATCAAAAAGCTGCTGGAAGGGAAAAACATCAAGGAGATAGCAAAAGAAAGATGTGTGGAGACGGTGACTGTAAAAACACAGATTAAGGGTTTGTTGAGGAAGTTCGGATGCAGCCGGACGAAAGAAGTGATCAAAATTATCAGTGACTTAAATATTACGCATTTATTCTTATAAGATAAAGACATAAAGGAGAGCCATATGAGATTGTTTGCAAATAAAAGACAGAATAAAACAGAAGCAGGAAGAGTAAACGCAAAACAGGACATGCAGGAAAGGCTGTCTGACCAAATAAGTGTGAAATTAAACAAACTAAACAGGAACGTATTGGAAATGAACTATATTGCGGACGATACGAATGTGGCAATTAATGCAGTGGGCAATTCCATAGACGTCATTAATGACGGGAACAGTGAATTGGCAACGCGTACAAAAGAGATTAACCATATTGCGCTGAAAATAGGGAATAATATTGAAAAGACAGGCAGATATGTGCAGGAACTGGACGAGGCAACCCAGAATATGCTTAACAGCAATGAAGAAGTCATAGGGATCTTTCGCGAACTGATAGAAGAAAATGCCGATACGCAGAGCTGTATCCGTGAGATTGCGGTAAATACGATGGAAACGAACAGCGCTACGAAGGAAATACAGCAGGCGATCGATATGATTAATAACATTGCAAGCAAAACGAATTTGCTGAGCCTTAATGCATCAATAGAAGCGGCGAGGGCGGGGGAAGCCGGAAGGGGATTTTCCGTTGTTGCAGGGGAAATCCGCGCATTGGCAGAGCAGAGCAGGCAAAGCGCGGAAACGATCGAAAAAATCATCCATACACTGGAAGAAAAATCCAACAAGTCGGTATCCAATATCCAAACCGTGCAGAATGCTTTTCAAAAGCAGACGGAAAGCCTGGAAAAAACGGATGGAATGGTAGGGCAGGCAAACCTTCTGATCCAGGATGTGGCAGGAAAAGTAAAGCAGATTGAAGCCAATTCCAGGGAGTTGGAAGAGGGGAAGGATTATATTATTGAAAATATGGCTTCGCTGGAAAACCTGAGCGAAAGCAATTATTCCGCAACGGAGAATATTGTCCATCGTTTTAAGAACATTGTGAGAAACGCGTTAGGGATCAGGGAGAAATCTTTGGCGGTAACAGACATCTATGATGAGATGAAAAATGTCTGCAGCGTAGAAGCCGGGAATGGGAAAAGAAAAGCAAGAACAGGGCCGGAAGAAATCCATGTGGCCTATATGCCGAATTATGGCAGCCTTTGTGCGGTCGTGCCGGCAATTAAAATGGGGTATTTTGCAAGGGAGGATTTGGCGGTAAAGCTTCATCCATATGCCAATGGGCTGGAGATCATCAAAGCGATGGAAGAGGGGGCGATCGATTTTGGCTATATAGGCAATGGAGCGCATAAATTCTGCATCAAGGGAAGGGCCAGCATTGTCATAATGTCCCATTTATCCAATGCGGAGGCTATTATTGGAAACCGGAAGCATGAGATACGCACGATTGCCGATCTCCGGGGAAGGCAGATAGGGAATGTGGAAGGAGCATCCAGTGAGAATATTTTACGCATTGCTTTGGAAACGGAAGGGATTTCTTTTGATGATGTACGATTGATCAATATGAAGCCGGAAGAAGTAGTGGAGGCGATGATGCGGGGAAGTATTGATGCTTGTGCACTGTGGTCGCCTTATACATTGGAGGTGTTAAAACAGCTTGGCAACGACGCGGTGGTTATGGCAAATAATATGTCTTATTCCCATAAAACGGCATCTATTTCTTCCTGGATCACGCTTCCCGGATATGCGAAAGAACATCCGGATTTGGTGCTGCGTTTTACAAGGGCCATTTATGGCGGGATGAATTACAGGGCGGTAGAGAATAATGTAAGAAAAGTGGCGGACTGGATCGCTGAGGTGACGGACATCGATAAGGCGAACGCTTTTGAGCAAAGAAAAGATGCCCAATGGCTGACGTCAGGGTATGTGAGCGTAGGCGCGGAGAATGGGGATGTATCCAGATTCTATGAGATACAACAAAAAGAATTCCTGGAATCCGGCGATGTGGACAGATTTGTGCCTGTGGAACAGTATGTGTTGTTAGGCAATATGAAAAAAGCTGCCCGGTAGAGGCGCTGTAAGCAAAAGGGCAGCTTGCACTTAAAGGTTTTCCAGAAGAATAGGAGCCAGGCCGTCGTGGTCGTTGTCGGTCAGGGTAATCCGATTGGCAGCCTGTTTTACATAGTCAGCGGCATTTTGCATGGCGATGCCTATGGAGGCGGCCTGCAGCATGGAGATATCGTTGGCTTCATCGCCGGCAGCCAATGAGCGGGAAACAGGAATGTTCAACAAGGAACATAATTTTTGCACGGCGGCTCCTTTGCCGGAAGAAGCCGGGAAGATTTCCAAGTATTTATCATTGGAGTATAACAGGTTTACTTCATCTTTTACGAGAGGGAGAAGGGTTTGCCTGAAATGCTCCAATTTTCCTTTGTCATGGATCTCAATGGCGATGCATTTACAAGGCTCCTTATCAAGGACGCTTAAGACGTCTTTATTGATTATGACAGGAGTAAGGATATTCCGCCGGTAAAAGAGAAGCTGTTCGTTATCTTCAGGGCTGACGATATGGGTATCCGTATACGTATGGCAGTGGATGCCTTGCTCTTTGGCGGTTTTTAAGATCAGGGCTGTCTGCGGATAGGTAAGCGCAGTACGGGACAGGATCCTTTTGTTTTCGCAGTCATAGATTTCCCCGCCGTTGCATCCGATCAAATACATACCGGGAAAATCAAGGCCAAGGGAAGTCCGTACGTGATTTACACTTTCGATGGCCCTCCCGGAGCTTAGGACGAGTTTATGTCCGGCGTCCGTCCATTGCTGCAGGGCCTGCCTGGTAGCCGGGGTAATTTCTTTTCCGGTGGTTAAGAGAGTGCCGTCCAAATCTGTAAAAAAAATCTTAGGGTTATTTTGCTGGTTCATAGTTTTCTCCAAATGTGTCGTTCTGGTTTGCCCGCTTTAGGGCGGTTTTAAGATGGGTGAGGACTTCTTCAGGGACAAACAGCCTGCCGTAACCGGTGGCCAATTCGAGTCCGGGCTTGGTAGAACCGTGGAAATCGGACCCTCCGCTGATGCATAAGCCGTATTTCTTTGCCAGAGAGCGCATATGACGTTCATCCGATGGCTGGTAAGAACTGTAAATAGCTTCTATGCCGAGCAGCCCATTGCCGGCCAATGTTTTCACCAAAGCATCCAAATGCTCATCGCCCATGCGGTAAAGGGGCGGATGGGCGAGGACGGGGATCCCGCCGGCTTTTCGGATAAGCTGTACGGCCTGGGAGGGGGTGACTTTTTCCCTTGGCACGAAATATTTGGCATGGTCGCCGATATAGCGTTCAAATGCTTCCGCCATGCTTTTTACATATCCATGTTGAAAAAGGTATTTGGCATAGTGTCCTCTGGTGATGACGGAACCCGGAAAGGCATCTTGTAGTTTTTGATAAGAAATATCCATGCCAGCCTCTTGCAGCCCGGCGCACATTTTCCGGTTCCGCAATGTACGGGAATCGACGAAATCCTGAATCTTCTGCTTGAAAAGAGGGGTTTCGTAGTCAATGCAAAGCCCAAGGATATGGATATCTTTTTTGTTGTATTCCGTAGAAAATTCGATGCCGGGAATCACTTCAAGGGGAAGTGGTTCCTGCCCGTTGGCGGACGCAGGGATATGCCCGGAAGATAGTTCATGATTATATCTTGCCGCCGCTTCCATAGCCTCGGGAATCCCTTCTGTCGTATCGTGATCCGTAAGGGCAAAGGCGGAAAGCCTTTTTTGCACAGCCAGCGCAACAAGCTGGGAAGGCGTCAGGCTTCCGTCGGATTTATTGGAATGTACGTGCAGGTCTACGATGTTCATTGCCGGCATATCTCCTTTTTTCATAGTGATTAGTTATCGTCTTCCATATTCTTATTGGTATAAACGGTACGCTTTCTTGCTAATTCATCGTTTGCAAGATATTCATCGTAGGTGGTGATCTTGTCTATTAACTGACCGTTTGGAAGGATTTCCATAATACGGTTAGCCGTGGTCTGGACAAATTGGTGGTCATGGCAGGCAAAAAGCTCCACCCCGGGGAACTTTATCATGCCGTTGTTAAGGGCGGTGATGGATTCCATGTCCAGATGGTTGGTCGGTTCGTCCAATATTAAGCAGTTGGCCCCGCTTATCATCATTTTGGAAAGAAGGCACCTTACCTTTTCGCCGCCGGATAAGATATTGACTTTCTTTACTCCGTCTTCCCCTGCAAAAAGCATACGGCCTAAAAAGCCCCGGACGTAAGTGACGTCTTTGACGGGGGAGTAGCCGGTGAGCCAGTCCACGATCGTATAATCGTTGTCAAATTCTTTGGAACTGTCTTTGGGGAAATAAGCCTGAGAGGTAGTTACCCCCCATTTGTATGTTCCTTCGTCAGGTTCCATTTCATCCATCAGTATCTGGAAAAGCGTGGTTTTAGCAAGTTCGTTGCCCCCAACAAAAGCAATCTTGTCATTATGCCCGGCAATAAAGGAAATATTATCCAGGACTTTTACGCCGTCGATCGTCTTGGAAATCCCTTCCACGGTAAGGACTTCATTGCCGATTTCCCGGTCGGGGCGGAAATCTATATAAGGATATTTCCTGCTGGAAGGCCTGATTTCTTCCAGCTCAATTTTTTCCAGGGCGCGTTTTCTGCTGGTAGCCTGCTTGGATTTGGAAGCATTGGCGGAGAAACGGGAAATAAATTCCTGCAATTCTTTGATCTTTTCTTCTTTTTTCTTATTGGCTTCCTTCATCTGTTTGATAAGGAGCTGGCTGGATTCATACCAGAAGTCATAGTTCCCTGCGTAAAGCTGGATCTTGCCGTAATCAATGTCGGCAATATGCGTACACACCTTGTTGAGGAAATAGCGGTCATGGGATACGACGATAACCGTATTGTCAAAGTCGATAAGGAAATCCTCCAGCCAGGCAATCGCGTCCAGATCCAGATGGTTGGTAGGTTCGTCCAGAAGAAGGATGTCGGGGTTGCCAAAAAGGGCTTTGGCAAGAAGGACTTTGACTTTTTCATTTCCGTTTAAAGTATTCATTATGGATGAATGGTATTCCGTACCGATGCCGAGGCCGTTTAAGAGCATGGCAGCGTCCGATTCCGCTTCCCATCCGTTGAGTTCGGCGAATTCCCCTTCCAATTCGCTGGCGCGCAGGCCGTCTTCGTCCGTAAAGTCTTCTTTGGCATAGATAGCTTCTTTTTCTTTCATAATCTGATAGAGACGTTCATTTCCCATAATTACCACATCCATTACGGGATATCCGTCATATTTGAAGTGATCCTGTTCCAGGACGGACATACGCTGTCCGGGGGTGATGAAGATATCGCCCGTGGTAGTTTCTAATTTGCCGGATAAAATCTTAAGGAATGTGGATTTGCCTGCCCCGTTGGCCCCAATAAGCCCATAACAGTTCCCTTCGGTAAACTTAATATTTACATCTTCGAATAACGCTTTTTTCCCAAGCCTTAGTGTTACATTATTTGCACTGATCATTAGAATAAACCTTTCTTTTTCTTCTTATATTTATGGAGCGGTTTTAGCCGTCATCCCTTATTGTACAGAAAACTGTTGAATTTGCAAGTGGTTCTTGCGATTTTTTTAACGGGGAGGGGACGGCGGTTCCCGATATCCTTCCCCTTGTGAAGCTGGTTGATAGATGCTATACTATATAAAAATAAAAGATTCATTTTCCTGTTTTGGCCGCCGGGGATCCCAAGCCGGGGAAGAAAGATATGCAGGATCATTTTGATGTGGACGAGGCATAAAGGAATTTCTAAAGAAATAAAAGAAAAAGTTTAAAAGTACGGAGGAAGGATCTGTGCGTGGCTGAAAAGAAGCACAGATATGAGAGTGGGAATGACAGCGTTTTTCTTAACGGTAACAGCAGTGATAGTAATTCTGCATTTTCTGGCGATTATGCCGCGGATGATGCATAAGCCGGATAAGCGTCCTTTTCAAGGGGTGTTTTATGCTCACAGGGGGCTGCATGACAATGAAAGCGATGCGCCGGAGAACTCTATGAAAGCATTTCAAAAGGCTGTAGAATACGGTTATGGTATTGAGTTGGATGTGCAGCTTTCCAAGGACAAGATTCCGGTTATTTTTCATGATTTTACTTTAAAAAGGGTTTGCGGCCGGGAAGGGAAGGTGAGCGATTATACATATGAAGAGCTGCAGGGCTTTTCTTTATATGGTTCGGAAGAAAAAATCCCGAAGCTGGAAGATTTTCTGTTGATGGTAAATGGGAAAGTTCCCTTGATCGTGGAATTGAAAGTGGAATGGACGGATTTGTCGCTATGTCCTTTGGCGGATGGAATATTAGGGGGATATCATGGGGTATATTGTATAGAATCTTTTAATCCTTTGGCGCTGATATGGTACAGGAAAAACCGGAATGAGGTAATGCGGGGGCAACTTTCCGATGCATTCCTTCAGGAGGAAGGGGTAAAAGGTATTTTGTATTTCGCCCTGGAGCATATGCTTTTAAATTTTCTGACAAAACCGGATTTTATTGCATATAATCATAAGTATTATTGGACATTGTCGCGTCAAATCTGTAAAAAGCTGTACCGGAACCTGGCGGTGGCATGGACGATAAAGAGCCAAAAGGATCTGAATGCGAGAAGAAAAGATTTTGATTTGTTTATTTTTGACAGCTTTATACCGGAGAAATGAGGAAAGGAGGATCCAGAGCGGGAAAAACGGATTGTATAAGTGAAAAATAAGGTATGTATGTTCATAAAAAGGAAAAATGTGCCGATATAATTAACAGCAGAAAAACTTTACGGAAACAAAAGGATTTGTTCCGTTACATTGGTTTCAAGGAGGAGATGGCATGGCGTCAGTAACGATTAATTTGGCAGGACTTAATGAAAATGCCGGTTTTGGCGTTTATACGGGAAAAGGGAACGGAAAGGACGGGCAGGTCAAAAATGGTTCTATTTTTGCCGGCAATATCAATGGCGGGATGGCGGATTTGATTGAACAGAAACGGGCTCAGGCGAGAAAACAGGCAACAAAGATTATCCGTGATCAATTTGCCAGAGATAATGAGATTACGGACCGGATGAATGAGATGCGCGCCAGGAATGAGGAAATAGCAGGGGAGCTTAGTATCTTTGCAAAGCAAAGAAATGCTTATATCGAAGAACAGGAAGCTTTGAAAGAGCAGTATGGGGTTGCTCCGGACAGCCAGGAACAAAAAGATCTTGAATTGCTCCGCAAAGCAGGCTCTAGTTTAAAAGACGGCAAGTTTGAGGGGCTGAGCGAGGAAGAAGTGCAGCGGTTGGCAAATATGGGGGAGCCGACGCAATACCAGCGCCGTGCGTTGGCATATGATAAAGTGATCAGGCATATTACTTCCATGGAGGCAGAACTGCTGGATGAAAAGATGGCAAATACGGCAAGTATCCAAGCATCGAAGCAGGCAATCTTGGAAGCAGGCGGGAAGGGTATCCGGAATGCAAAAAAAGCAGCGGAATCTGTTTTGCAGGCCGCATCCGATGCAGTCATAGGTATGCTTTGGGAAGATGCGAAGAAGCATGTGGAAGAGGAACTGGAAAAAGTGATGGAAGCTGCAAAAGAGCAGGCGGAGAAGAAGGAAGAGCAGGAAGAAAAGTTAGAAGCGATAAAAGAAAAGAAGGAAGAACAAGAAGACTTGGCAGAAGTAATCAGGGAGAGTGCATCGGAGCAGACGAAACTACAGGATGAAATTAAAAAGATCATGAAAGAAGCGGAGCTTCTGGAAGAGGATATGAAAGGGCTTCTGGTGGATGGAACGATGTAAGAGGCATTTAGGAGCCGGGCAAAGAAGCAGGCGGATAAAGCAATGCCGTATTTAATAGAAGAAAGCTAAGGAGAGCGCAGATAGGGGACGGAGTCCGGGATGTTTGCGTTCTTTTTAGTATAATAACGATGGCTTTTAATTTGGGCTTTTCCCAGACAAGTAAACTTGCCTTGAAATTTTGAGATTCCGCGAAGCGGGATCATGGGGGTTAGGTTGAAAAATCAGCTTGATAGCTGATTTTATCAATCGGCTATTTGTGCCGGAGCATCACAAATAGCCCCGATGGCAGACGCAAATCTGATATTTGCGTCGCCCCGTCGCGTAAACGCTCCGGAATGGGGGTTAGTATGTATATCTATGATTATGGAAAGAATGCGGGATATTATAAGGCTACGCAGGAATATTTGAAGGAAAACGGTAAGCCTCAGGGTGATTTTTTTTCCGATTGCATTAACCGTAGGGAGAATGCAAGGAATAAAGATTATGAAAAAGAAATGAGGAATGAAGTCCCGGAAGAACAAAGCAGTACGGAAGAAGACTGGGAAGAAAAGATGCGTAAATGGGATGAGGAAATGGAACGCGTCCGGGAGAGGAACCGGAGGGAAAGGGAGCGGATCCAGGAGGAAAGAATCCGGAAAAAGAGGATACAAAAGAAGCTGTGGGAAAAACTGGCTCTGAAGAAATATCTGGCCAGACAGGATGAGATTATGCAGATGAATGAAAAGATATCATTGGAGCGGGCATTGGGCGTGGATGTATACATTGAAAAGGCGCCTTTGAGCAAGAGTTTGAGTGCGGCGGAAATTGCGGCCATCTGTTCGGATTTTTAAATACTATGGAAGATTACGGCTTTGGCGTCAGGGTTTTAAGCCATATAAGGGATGGGAAGGAGATATGAGGATGGATCTTGTTTTAAACGGGAAAAACAACATACAGAAAGCTTCGGAGAAGGGATCCGGGCTTCCGGTGGAACAGCGGCTGATGGAATATGTAAGGAGTATTAAGGAGGAAGGGATGCGGGGGGAGTCGAAAGAGGCTTATGCGTCCAGAGTATACGCCAAGGCCCGTTCCGGACAAAGGCTTACGCCTGATGAAATGAATTTTCTGGCCCGGACGGATCCGGGGCTGTACAGAAAGGTGCTTAGGGCCCAAATGGCGCGTAAGGAGCTGGAAAGCAGGCTGAAAAGCTGCCGTTCCAAGCAGGATGCGCAGGATGTATTTGCGGCGGCTCTAAACAGCATCAGCGACAAGGATCCGGACAGGGATATGATCCTGCAGGCTTTGCGTCAGGCTTTCGGGGAATTTGTGGAAAGCGGGGAATATCAGAGGCTGCCGGACAAAGGGGAGGAAGAAGAAAAAAACAGGGATGGCCGGAAGATGTTGGAATTTGTGAAGAATGAAAGCGGGTATCAGGAAGCTTATCAAATGAACGGAGGCCGGACAGCTTTTGCGGCTGATGCATAAGAGGGCGGAAGGGGAAAGAAAGGTTTTGTAGATGGATGATACGTATAAATTGTTACAAAATCACCGGCAAAACCAAGAAAATTCATAGACAAACCACACAAAAAAAGGTATACTATTATCAGAAAAAACGGAAACCTTAATATCGGGAGAGGAATGTGCTATGAGTTATAAGGAAGTCTCTTTTGAGAAGAGAATAAAAGAAAATATTAAAGATTATGCAATAAGAAATTTGTTTGCAATGGATATGCTGGAAGAGTACCTGAAGGTTTTGGCGGATGATTACGGCATGGAACTGCTCTTGACGGACCGTCATGGGGAGAAAGCCTTGAAGATTGGAGATTTTGCCGGATTTGAGCCGGATGTGGAGAGGAAGCCCGGGGAGAAGATACGCGTGGCGGACCGCACGATAGGCCATGTGTATGTGAGATACGATAAAGTGCCGGAAGAAAGGAAGGAAGCGGCAAAGAGGATTCTGGACGAGTCCGTAAAGATTTTAACTGTTCTTGGGAATGAAGTATATATGCACAGGGAATCGGCCTCTTATATTGACGAGCTGGAACTAAAGCTTGGAAAAGAGGATTCCCAAAGAAAATGTGGTGAAACGGAAGATATTCTTACGGGGGTTTATAATAAAAATTACATAGAAGATAGAATGAAGATATTGGAAGAGGCGGAAATCATACCGATAGCGGTAATTAATCTTAATATCAATGACTGGAAGTTCGTATATGATAATTTTGGAGTAGAGAAAAGCGACAGCCTGATCCAGTTGATTGCTTCTATAGTGAAGAAGGAAGCGAAAAACGAATATATTATCGGGCGGATTGACGGGGATGTATTCCTCGTGTTGATTCCCCAGGCGGAAGATGGGGAGGCAGAGGATTATTGCCGCAGGGTACAAGCGGCCTGCCAGTCGTATGATGAAGATGAGGCGCTTGCTCCTTCCGTGGCGGCCGGTATTGTATATAAAACCAATGTGGAAGAACGCTTGGCGGATAAGGTATCCGACGCGGAATACGAGATGTTCGATAATAAATTGGAAATTAAAAACTCACCCGGTTATCAGGAAAGGCTGCGGAGAGGGATAAAGAAGTAAACTTTTAAAAAGGAAGCGGGTAAGGAAAAAAGTGTGCGCCCCGACGCACACTTTTTTCCTTTATAGGATCCGGGCGTCAGAAGGCCCATCCGGCGGCCCCGTCTGGCAGACGGGGCCTTTGATGGATGCTAATATTTGAAAAGAAAATAAATTTTCTAAAATAAATATTAAAAAGCAGAATATATAAAAAATTAAGTAAATAAGAGAAAAAATGAGAAATATAAAGGAAAAATAAGATATATCAATATTTGCACTCATGACTGCATTTGCAAACCTTTGCATATGAATTTAATATATGGATTAGCAATTAGCACTCGACTAAAAAGAGTGCTAATAAGTTGGAAGAGATTGTAGAATTGACATAAGGAGGCTTTTAAAATGAAATTAGTACCTTTAGGCGACAGAGTTGTATTAAAACAGTTAGTAGCGGAAGAAACAACGAAATCAGGCATTGTCCTTCCCGGCCAGAACAAAGAAAAACCGCAGCAGGCGGAAGTAGTGGCAGTAGGGCCGGGCGGCACCGTTGACGGCAAAGAAGTAAAGATGGAAGTAAAAGCCGGCGATAACGTAATTTATTCCAAATATGCAGGAACGGATGTTAAGATTGAGGAAGACGAATTCATTATTGTAAAACAAAGCGACATCTTGGCAGTGATTGAATAAAAAATGGAATCAGATACAGACGAAGTGGAAATAAATTAATCAGGAGGTTGTTGATCATGGCAAAAGAATTGAAATATGGGGCAGAAGCCCGTGCAGCATTGGAAGCAGGCGTTAATAAACTGGCAAACACAGTAAGGGTAACTTTAGGACCGAAAGGAAGGAATGTCGTTTTGGATAAATCTTTCGGAGCTCCTTTGATTACGAATGACGGCGTAACGATTGCCAAAGAAATTGAATTGGAAGATGCGTTTGAAAATATGGGCGCACAGCTTGTAAAAGAAGTGGCAACCAAGACAAACGATGTAGCCGGTGACGGGACTACAACGGCAACCGTGCTTGCGCAGGCTATGGTAAATGAAGGGATTAAGAATCTGGCGGCAGGCGCAAACCCGATTATCTTAAGAAAAGGTATGAAGAAAGCAACGGACTGTGCGGTGGAAGCGATTGCAAAAATGAGTGCAAAGGTAAGCGGCAAAGAACAGTTTGCAAGAGTTGCAGCAGTTTCTTCAGGGGATGAGGAAGTAGGGACGATGGTTGCTGATGCTATGGAAAAAGTATCCGGCGACGGCGTTATTACTATTGAAGAATCAAAAACAATGTTGACGGAGCTTGACCTTGTAGAAGGTATGCAGTTTGACAGAGGATATATTTCCGCATATATGGCAACCGATATGGATAAGATGGAGGCGGTATTGGATGACCCTTATATCCTGATTACGGATAAGAAGATTTCCAATATCCAGGAGATCCTTCCATTGCTGGAGCAGGTTGTACAGTCCGGCGCAAAATTGCTGATTGTAGCGGAAGATGTGGAAGGCGAAGCGCTCACCACATTAATTGTCAATAAACTGCGCGGCACGTTCAATGTGGTAGCTGTAAAAGCTCCCGGATATGGCGACAGAAGGAAAGCGATGTTGGAAGACATTGCGATCCTGACAGGCGGCCAGGTGATCAGCGAAGAACTTGGGTTGGATCTGAAGGAGACGACGATGGATCAGTTAGGCCGTGCAAAATCCGTAAAAGTACAGAAAGAAAATACGGTTATTGTTGATGGGGAAGGCGATAAAGAAGCAATTCAGGCTAGGATTGCACAGATTAAGAAGCAGATTGAAGAAACGACTTCTGATTTCGATAAAGAAAAATTACAGGAACGTCTTGCAAAATTAGCAGGAGGCGTTGCAGTAATCCGCGTAGGGGCGGCTACGGAAACTGAAATGAAAGAAGCAAAACTGCGTATGGAAGATGCGTTGAATGCGACAAGGGCTGCTGCGGAAGAAGGCATTATTGCCGGAGGCGGTTCCGCTTATATCCATGCGTCTAAAGAAGTGGAGAAATTAGCGGAGACTTTGGACGGGGACGAAAAAACAGGTGCAAAGATCGTATTGAAGGCTTTGGAATCCCCGTTGTATCATATTGCGGCGAACGCAGGCCTGGAAGGCTCCGTTATTATCAATAAGGTAAGAGAGTCCGAAGTTGGAACAGGGTTTGATGCTTTGCGTGAAAAATATGTAGATATGGTGGCGGACGGCATTCTTGATCCTGCGAAGGTGACAAGAAGCGCTCTTCAGAATGCGACAAGTGTGGCATCCACTCTTCTTACGACAGAATCCGTGGTAGCGAATATTAAAGAAGATGCACCTGCGATGCCGGCAGGCGGCGGAATGGGCGGGATGATGTAAAAAGCCGTCCGAGAAACAGAGGCTCCAAGCCTGCTTAAGCGTGGCTGACGAATCTTCCGGCTGTAAAAATAAGTAGGAACGGTATGTTTCATAAAAGAGAGTTATGGTTTTTAGAAACCATAGCTCTTTTTTTGTATCATAGGATTCGGGCGTCAAAAGGCCCATCCGGCGTCCCCATCCGGCAGATGGCACAAAAGGTTTGTGCGCACTCTGTTGCACGGGACATTCCGATGAGCCTCGGAAAGCAAAAATCGTGTTCAGCAGAGGCTTCCACGATTTTAGAGTCTCCTCTCCATCGTGCAAAAGCCGTTTGCACAAATCTAGTGTGCCATCTGCCGGACGGGGCCGCCGGATGGGCCTTTTGACACCCGAATCATTATAGGAAAGATAAATAAGGATCATGGTTTGAAAAATAGTGTTGAGGAATGCTGAAAGAGTGGATATAATAAAAATTAGTATTTGAGTTCGTCCTGTCAGCAAGCATTGAATCATAAAAACTCTTGCAATATATAGTTTAAAAGCCTAATAAAAAGGAATCTGGTGGTGAGATTATATGATAACTGCAATGACAAACGGAAGATAATGTTTATAGAGTGACTACAGGGCGCCTGGCTGACTGGGGTATTCCCGATAAACAAAACCACTCTTAACCTTTAATAAAAAATGTATCCGGAAAAAGGAGGCGGCAAATGAAAGAAGAGATATTAGAAGAGGTGCGGAAACGATTCGGGAATGACAGGTTTGCGACGGAGAATGGGGCTGTTATTGATGAAATAGGAAGCCTTTATGCAATATGCAGTTTAAAGCTGACAGAGAAGCACAAAAATGCCATGGGAGCCGTAATGGGAGGGGTGCCTTTTACATTGGCGGATTTTGCTTTTGCCGTTGCATCTAACTGGCAGGAACCGGGAGTGGTTTCCTTAAGTTCCAACATTACTTATCTGGGGATGGCAAAAGGGGAAAGGCTGATTGCTGAGGCCTGCTGTATAAAAAACGGACGTTCCACCAATTATTACCGCGTTTCCGTTCGTGACGAACTGGGCAATCCGGTCGCGGCAGTTACGACGACCGGATACCGGAAATAGCGGGATGGGCAGGGAGGCAGAAGTTCCGGATCGTATGAAAAGAAAATCCGTTGACAATGAAATGATATATTGATATGATTTTTAATGTAACCGTGGAATATCGTTGAGGGCAGCAGATAACGAAGTTAAAGGGATTTTATATGAATAAAAAAAAGATATTGATAGTGGATGATGTGCAATTTAATCACAAGACGGCTAATATGGTGCTGCAGGATACTTATGAGTTGTATAATGCGTTATCAGCGGAAGAAGGGTTTAATATTCTGGAAACGGTGCGTCCGGATTTAATCCTTTTAGATGTGGTCATGCCGGTTATGGATGGCTACGAGATGATTAAGATTTTGAAAAAAAGCCCCCGTTTCAAATCCATCCCGGTTATTTTCCTTACTGCGGAAACAAAGGCGGAGGCGGAGGTAGAGGCTTTTAACTGCGGGATTGCGGATTATATTACAAAGCCTTTTATACCGATTGTGATGAAGAAAAGAGTGGAGAACCAGATTGCCTTAGCGGAATATGAACAGAGCCTGGAGGCGATGGTTGAGGAAAAAGTTGAGGAAATCGAAAGCATGTATGATCTGATGACGGTCAGTTTTGCCGGGCTGGTAGAATCCAGGGATGGTGTGACCGGCGGGCATCTGAAGAACACATCGCTGTATTTTAATTTGTTTATCCATTATCTGATGGGGCTTCCTGAATATGCGGATGAACTTCCGGAGAGCCTTGTGAAAAGGGCTTGCCGTTCCGCCCCGCTTCACGATGTGGGCAAGATAGCCATTGAGGATGCCGTGCTGCGCAAGGAGGGGGCTTTGAGTAAAGAAGAGTTTGCCCAGATGAAGATGCATTCCGTTATAGGAGGGGATATTTTTGCTTTTATAAAAGAGCGGATCCCTGATAGGGAATTCGCTGAAGTCGCGGAAAAAATTGCCAGATATCATCATGAGAAATGGAATGGGAGCGGTTATCCGGACGGGATAAAAGGAAAAGAGATCCCATTGGTAGCCCGGATTATGAGCATCGTGGACGTATATGACGCCTTGACTTCCAAACGGCCATATAAAGAGCCTTTTTCCCATGACAAGGCTTTTGAAATGATAATGGAAAAAAGCGGAACGGATTTTGACCCGGATTTGGTTGGGGAATTTTTAAATATAAAAGACAGGGTAAAAGATTGTCTTAGCATGAAAGAGCAGATGATTACCGAACAACAGTATTTTATGGTACAAAAGATATAAAGAGGATAAGATGGGAAGAAAGGGACGGAAGATTTTATATTGTACAAGGCTTCCGGCCTTTCGGTTTGGAAAGGAGCAGGATCATAAAGATGAAAAGATTGGAAGAATACGTAAGGAGTATTCCGGATTTCCCGGAGGAAGGGATTATTTTCAGGGATGTAACGAGTGTGCTGCAGGATGCGGATGGGCTGCAGCTAGCTATTGATACGATGCAGGAGAAGGTGAAGGGCTTAGAGTTTGATGTAGTGGCGGGGCCGGAATCAAGAGGATTTATTTTTGGAACCCCTATTGCATATAATTTGAAAAAGCCTTTTATTTTAATACGCAAAAAAGGCAAACTTCCTTGTGAGACTGTTTCGATGGATTATGATTTGGAGTACGGTACGGCGACGGTTGAAATGCATAAAGATTCTATCAAGCCAGGGCAGAAGGTGCTGATTGTGGATGATTTGATCGCGACAGGAGGCACGACGGAAGCGATGATCCGCTTAATCGAAGCATTGGGCGGGGAAGTGACCGGCGTGGTAGTGCTGATGGAACTGGCAGGCTTAAAGGGCCGTGAAAGGCTGAAAGATTACAGGCTTGAGTCTGCAATCTGTTATGAAGGGAAATAGAAGGCGGGAAGCCGAAAAACTTGGGAACAAAATAATGGCCGGTGGTGTGTATGACAGAAGAAAAGCGGAATATGACAACTGAAAAACGAGGAGTGGTTTTTGATGACGGGAGGATCGAAGCCATCCAGGAATTCCAAAGTCCTGAACAATTGTATCAGGATTTGATTGACCGTGTACGGAAATATCATCCGTCAGACGATATCTCTTTGATTGAAAAGGCATATAGGATTGCTTATGACGCTCATAAGGAACAGGTCAGAAAATCGGGAGAGCCATATATTATCCATCCCCTTTGCGTGGCGATCATACTTGCGGATCTGGAGATGGACAAGGAGACGATTGCCGCTGGCCTGTTGCATGATGTGGTGGAAGATACCATTATGACGGACGAGGAGATTGAAGAGGAGTTTGGCTCAGACGTGGCGCTTCTTGTGGACGGCGTTACAAAGTTGCAGCTATTGCAGCTTTCCGGCGACAATGAGGGCAAGACGCCGGATAAGCTGGAGATGCAGGCGGAAAATCTGCGCAAGATGTTTCTTGCCATGGCAAAAGACATTAGGGTTATTCTTATCAAACTGGCCGACAGGCTTCATAATATGAGGACGCTTAAGCATATGCCTGCGGAGAAACAGCAGCGGATAGCGAGGGAGACGCTGGATATTTACGCCCCCATTGCCCAACGGCTTGGTATTTCCAAGATTAAAGTGGAGCTGGATGATTTATCTTTAAAATATTTGGAACCGGAAGTATATTATGATCTTGTGGATAAGATTGCCATTCGTAAAAGCGAGCGGGAGAGGTATATTCAGAATATTGTAAATGAAGTGAGCAAACATATTGAAAATGCCGGTATTAAAGCTCAGATTGACGGGCGGGTAAAGCATTTTTTCAGTATTTATAAAAAAATGAAAAACCAGGATAAGACAATTGACCAAATTTACGATTTGTTTGCCGTACGTATTGTCGTGGATACGGTAAAGGATTGCTATGGGGCTTTAGGGGTGATCCATGAGATGTATAAGCCCATACCGGGCCGTTTTAAGGATTATATTGCTATGCCCAAGCCTAACCGGTACCAGTCTTTGCATACTACGCTGATCGGTTCTAGCGGGCAGCCTTTTGAAATACAGATTAGGACGCATGAGATGCATAAGGCGGCGGAATACGGGATTGCAGCCCATTGGAAGTATAAAGAGGCCTCCGATGGCAAAAAGGTGGAGGGGCAGGAAGAAGAAAAGCTGACCTGGCTTAGGCAGATCCTGGAATGGCAGCAGGATATGTCCGATAACAGGGAATTTATGAATCTGCTTAAAAATGATTTGGATTTATTTTCCGATAACGTATACTGTTTTACGCCGAGAGGGGAAGTAAAAAACCTTCCTGCCGGATCTACTCCTATTGATTTCGCTTACAATATCCATAGCGCGGTAGGGAATAAGATGATAGGCGCCAGGGTAAACGGGAAACTGGTGACTATTGATTATGAGATCAAAAACGGTGATCGTATTGAAATTTTGACTTCCCAGAATTCCAAAGGCCCCAGTAGGGACTGGCTGAATGTGGTAAAGAGTACACAGGCAAAAAACAAAATTAATCAATGGTTCAGGAACGAGCGGAAGGAAGACAATATCGTCAAAGGAAAAGAGATGATGGCTTCCTATTGTAAGGCCAAGGCAGTCAATATGCAGGAAATCATGAAGCCGGAATATATGAGCAGCATCATGAAGAAATACGGCTTTAAGGATTGGGAGTCTGTATGCGCGGCAGTGGGGCATGGCGGTTTAAAAGAAGGCCAGATCATCAATAAAATGCAGGAACTGTATGATAAAGAGCATAAAAAAGCCATTACTGACGAAGAAGTATTGTCTGCAGTTGCTGAAAGCCAAGGAAAGCATATGCGGGCCAAATCGCAGGGCGGCATCGTAGTAAAAGGCATTCATGATGTGGCTGTCCGCTTTTCCAAATGCTGTAGCCCGGTTCCCGGGGATGAGATCGTAGGGTTTATTACCAGGGGAAGAGGCGTATCCATCCATAGGACGGACTGCGTCAATATTATCCATATGCCGGAACTGGAAAGGGTGCGGCTTATTGATGCGGAATGGCAGCAGTCCCCGGAGGAAGTGACCGGAGAAAAATATTTTGCGGAAATCAAGATTTATGCAAATAACAGGAGCGGGCTGCTGGCTGATATTTCCAGGACATTGACGGAGAAAAATATTGATATCCTGTCCATGAATACAAGGACGAATAAGCAAGGGTTTGCTACGCTTTCTACGTCTTTTGAAGTCAGAAGCAGGGAAGAACTGAACCGGATCATCGACAGGATCAGCGCGATTGAAAGCGTTGTGGATATTGAAAGGACGACGGGTTAGCGTGAGAAGAAGTTCTAAAGCTCAACAGCAGTGGCTGTTTCGCCAAGAACTTCTACGACTTGCTTTGCAAGTCTTTCTCACACCGAAAAATGCCTGGAATGCGGCATTTTTCATCAGGATTTGCGCCGCTGCGAAGCAGCGGCATGGGGGTTAGCGTGAGAAGAACTTCTAATCACTCGCAGCAGAGGCTGCTTCGCGAAGAAGTTCTAAGTCTCACGCAGGAGAATGCCTGAAATGCGGCATTCTCCGCACAGATTTGAGATTCCGCGAAGCGGAATCATGGGGGTTAGTGTGAAAGGAGCATAGGAAATGGCGGGGTTAAAAATCGGCAGGATGGTTTTAGGGATTTGCCAGACGAATTTTTATTTTGTGTATAAGGAAGGGCATAAAGAGGTTATTTGTTTCGACCCGGCGGATGCGGGGGATTATATTTATGAAGCCTTGAGCGGGAAGGGCTTTGAGGTGGCGGGCATTTTTCTGACCCATGGGCATTTTGACCATATATGGGGAAGCCGGAAGTTGAGGGAGTTAAGCGGTGCGAAGATATTTGCTTATGAGGAGGAAAAGGCGGTGTGCGAGGATGCGGTCAATAATGTATCGGAACAGGCGGGCCGCGCTTATACAGTAAAGCCTAACGGATATCTAAAGGACGGGGAAGAAACGACGATTGCGGGTATGACATGCAAGGTGATCGCTACCCCTGGGCATACCGTTGGAAGCTGTTGTTATTATTTTGAAGAAGATGGGATCCTGATCAGCGGCGATACGCTGTTTCAGGAATCGGTGGGCAGGACGGATTTCCCTACCGGGAGCATGGGCAGCCTGATCCGTTCTATAAAGGAAAGGTTATTCATCCTGCCGGATGAAACGAAAGTATATCCGGGCCATGGGGATGTGACGGATATTGGATCGGAGAAAAAATATAATCCGTTCCTACAGTAAGTAGTTCATTTCCGCAGGTAATAAGCCAAACGGCTGCTTATATTTGACGGCTGCCTTGAAGATATTGGCTGTATCGGTTTCTGAAAGGATAACGGCATGAATGGCAGATGCCATTCATGCCGTTATCCTTTACACATACTTTTTATAGTAAAAATTCACAATTGATTTGGCGGATGGGGTGGGATATGAAAGTAGTAATAGCGATGGATTCATTTAAAGGGTGTATGACTTCCATAGAAGCCGGGAAGGCGGCTGCAGAAGGGATTTTGAGAGTGGACGGGAAAGCGGATGTGGCAGTAAGGCCTTTGGCGGACGGCGGGGAAGGGACTGTGGAAGCGTTGGTAGGCGGTATGGGTGGAAAGAAGAGGATAATAAGAGTAACGGGGCCTTTGGGAACTGCAGTGGACTGTGAGTATGGCATAATAGAAGAAAATCGGACGGCCGTGATTGAAATGGCTGCGGCTGCAGGACTTATGTTGGTTCCAAAGGAAAAAAGGAATCCGATCTATACCACGACTTATGGCCTTGGAGAAGTGATTAGGGATGCTGTTGGACAAGGATGCCGAAGATTCCTTATCGGAATCGGGGGCAGCGCCACGAACGACGGCGGGGCTGGGATGCTGCAGGCGCTTGGTTTTGGGATGTTGGATAAGAAGGGGAGGCAGATCGCTTTCGGTGCGGGAGGGTTGGAACATTTGGCCTCGATTGATGATGGGAATATCTTGCCGGAGCTGTCGGAATGCGAATTCCGTATAGCCTGTGATGTTGCCAATGGCTTATGCGGCCCGGAAGGATGCAGCGCGGTTTATGGCCCCCAGAAAGGGGCGGATCAGGCTATGGTGGGACAAATGGACGGTTGGATGGAGAAATATGCATGGCTGGCTAAGGAACGGTACGAAAAAGCAGATCCGGGGCAGCCAGGCGCAGGAGCGGCCGGCGGGCTTGGGTTTGCCTTTTTGACTTTTTTAAATGGATCTCTGGAGCCGGGGGCGGAAATCGTATTGGAAGAAACCGGGTTGGAACAATATATAAAGGATGCCGGGCTTTTTATAACGGGGGAAGGCAGGCTGGATGGGCAGACGGCGATGGGGAAGGCTCCTCTGGCGTCTGCAAAGCTGGCGAAAAAATGGGGGAAGCCGGTGGCGGCTTTGGCGGGAAGCGTGACGGAGGAGGCGCGCCGATGCAATGAAAAGGGAATCGATGCATTTTTTCCCATTCTTCCTTATGTCATGACGTTGGAAGAGGCGCTGGCGCCGGCTAATGCGAAAAAGCATTTGGCAGATGCGGCGGAACAGGTCTATCGGTTCTGGCTAAGCTGCACTTATGGCGTCATACGGTAGGCTTAGTGTCCTTCCGCTTGTTACGGCTTTTCAAAGCCGTGTACCCAGTCGGCTTTCAGGAAATAAATAAGAAAGACGATAGAACTTAGGGACCATGTGAGAGGATAAGCCCAGAAAATAACTCGGATGGATGGGATAAAATGTACGGCCAAAGTAATGTAAGTTACCCGGACGATGCACCAGAAACAAAGCATGGTGAGCATTGGCACGGTGGCTTTTCCTGCACCTCTTAGGATGCCTGCGATACAATGGGAAAAAGCGAGCAGGCAATAAAAAAGAGTGACCGTTCTTGCCTGGGCTGTCCCGTAAGCGATGACTTCCGGGGTACGGTTAAAAGCAAAGATAAGGACGGGGATGGTGAAGTAAATAAATACACCTACCAGTTCCGCCATGACGACGGAGCAAAGGAGGCCGAAGCGCGCCCCTTTTTTCGCCCGGTCATATTGTTTTGCGCCAAGATTCTGGCTGATAAAAGTAGTAAGGGCCAGAGCAAAACAGGTGATAGGCAGAAAGCCGAAGCCTTCTATTTTGGAATAGGCCCCACAGCCTGCAACTGCCATTTTGCCGAATTTATTTATATTGGATTGTACGATCACATTGGCGAATGCGATGATAGAATTTTGAAACCCGGCGGGAAGGCCGTTGGAAATGATCTGACGCAGCATAGGCAGGTCAAAGCGTATCATCCTTATTGATACCCGATAATCTTCCGGGCTTTTATAAACGAGGCGGAAAAGGCATAAAAGCGCGCTGATGAACTGGGAAAGGATAGTGGCAAGGGCGGCGGCCCCTACGCCGAAACCCAGGACCCCTACGAATAGAAGATCCAGCAGGATATTGATAAGGGATGAAACGATCAGGTAGATCAAAGGATGGCGGCTGTCCCCCACCGACTGCAGGATGCCCACGAATACATTGTACATAACAAAAGAAAGGGAACCCATAAAATAAATACGGAAGTATACAGTGGATTCCGGAAGTACATCGGCCGGCGTCCCCATCCATATAAGGATGCGCGAGGTGAGAAGGGTGCCCGCTATGGTTAAAAGGATCCCGGCTGCAAGCCCAAAGGCAATCATGGCGTGTACTGCTTTTTTTACTTCTTTTATTTCCCTTGCACCATAATATCTGGCGATAACAACACCGGCACCCATGGCGATCCCGTTAAAAAAACCTACCATAAGAAAGATAAGGTTTCCGGAGGAACTGACCGCGGCAAGGGCGTTGCTGCCTAAGAAGTTTCCTACGATCAGGGAGTCTGCGGTATTATATAACTGCTGAAAAAGATTCCCGAGGAAAAGCGGGAATGCGAATGCGATGATCTTCTTCCATATGGGGCCTTCGGTCATTAAGGTTGTTTTTGCTGAAGTATTTACGGCAGTCATAGCTCTGTCTCCTTTCAGATTTCTTTTGACGCTGGTTTCTATTATAGCGCTGATTTTTCCCGGTGGACAGAGGAAATTAAGAGTATTATAATGTGGAAAGGGCTTTCTTATAAAATGTGAGAAGGAGAAACAGAATGCGGAAAGTGTTTATCAATAAACCTCAATTTGAATATGATATCCATTCCCTCATAAAGGCTTTTTATCCGGGGGAGGATGTGAAAGTCTTATGCATGAAAGGGCAGGATCCGGAAGCAATTTTTATTGACTTTGAGGAAAACGGCGTAAGGATGCGGCTTGGAAAAGAGATGGAGGAGAGGGAGTCCTGGGTGCAGTATGACGCTGGGACAGGACGGACGGAGATTAAGAATATTTTAAAACAATTGATTTATAAAGTTTTATCAAACCATCTGGATACAGAGCTGCCTTGGGGGACTTTGACGGGAATACGGCCTACGAAAATCCCTATGGGGATGCTGGAAGAGGGGTGGGCGGAAGAAGATATATTAAGGGAGATGAAACGGAATTATTATATCAGCGAAGAAAAAGGGAAGTTATGCATTGATATTGCAAAAAGAGAGCGTGGAATCTTATCTTCCCTTCATTATAAAGACGGTTACAGCCTGTATATTGGGATTCCCTTTTGCCCTACCACCTGCTTGTATTGTTCGTTTACTTCCTATCCGATAGGAGCATGGAAAAAACGGGTAGGGGATTATCTGGATGCGTTGGAAAAGGAGATGGCATATATTGGGGAGGTATATAAGGGCAAGCTGTTGGATACGGTTTACATAGGGGGAGGCACTCCCACAACATTGGATCCCGAAGGATTGGACAGGCTTCTTGCCTTGGTTGGCAAATATTTTAATCTGGATTGCGTGCAGGAGTTTACCGTGGAGGCGGGACGGGCGGACAGCATAACAAAGCGGAAGCTGGAGGTGATGAAAAAATATCCCATCACCCGGATTTCCGTCAATCCGCAGACAATGAAGGAAGAAACTTTAAAGATCATCGGAAGACGCCATTCGGTGGAACAGGTAAAGGAAGCTTTTGCCATGGCGCGGGGGGAAGGATTTGATAATATCAATATGGATATTATTTTAGGGCTTCCCGGCGAAACACAGGAAGATGTTGCCCATACAGTTAAGGAAATCGCAAAACTGAGCCCGGACAGCCTGACGGTGCATTCCCTTGCAATTAAGAGGGCGTCGGGGTTAAACCGGTGGATAGAGGAAAACGGCATATCGGCTCTGAATAATACGGATGCAACAATGGAAATTGCGGCAGGCGCGGCTTTGGATATGGGGATGCAGCCGTATTATCTGTACCGGCAGAAAAATATGTCCGGTAATTTTGAAAATGTGGGTTATGCACGGCCGGGAAAGTATGGGATTTACAATATTTTGATTATGGAGGAGAAACAGACCATAGTCGCCTGCGGCGCCGGGAGCATATCGAAACGGGTATACCCTGACGGACGGATCGAGAGGTGCGAAAACGTCAAGGATGTGGATTCTTTCATAGAAAGGGTTGATGAAATGATTGAGCGGAAACGGAAACTTCTTGGAGATTAAAAAGGGTTTTTGTTTGTAACAATGTCTGTCTTTATAAAGATTTTTTTTAAAATTTGATAGTATTGTGTTTCAGATGGTTGTATTTTTTATCGCAATATTCGGGGAGATAGCTTGGCTTGAAATCCAACATAGCCTGCTAAAAAAGAGACTTATCAAAAAAACATAGTATTTAAGGCTTGATATTTTTACTTAAGAAATGAACTCTACAACTTCCTGTTTGTCAACGTAACCACAATAGAATAATAGCGCAATATCAAAGCGTATAGAAAATCGATCTATGCGTTTTTTTGCGTCCCAAAGGAGGGTTATGAGCGATAACATTCAAGCTGCAACAGCCCTATTTTTGTTTTTAAAAATAGAAAAGCGGATCCCGAATAATCCGCTTTCCATGGTATAATAGGATATGTCGGGTAAATTAAAATACCATAAAATTTATACCGAACTTGGTGCAGTTTATCAACTGGTTCTTCCATTAAGTATGAAAGGCGTTGTACTTGAAGATGACTCCGTCAGACTGTTGGGCTACGAAGCGGAGGACTTAGATTACCCATGTTTCCGGTAGCCTGTCAAAATCCTTGTCTTTTTATGAATTGTTTGAACAGCGCAGAGGCCAGGCAGAAATCCGGCGCGGAGAAACTGAAAGGGCATGACATCATGGCGCTGGAACGCTTTGACCCGGAGGTAAAGCACACGATTGTCTTTGACGTGTTTTCAGTGGATTCCCCTGTCGGCGATAAAGGGGATAAGATGTGCCTGTTCCTTACGGATGCCGGAAATCTCTGCTTCTGTTTTTTTTACTTGTTTTTCGATAAAGAAAAGAGTAAACGGAGAGCCAGTAGTGTCCGGTAGCTTCCATGCCTATTTCAAAGCAGGAAGGGTCGGAGGAATAGGAAATGGAGGCGCTTTTACATGGGGAATCCTAACCTCATACCGTATGAAACTATTGTCCGGGCGGCCGGCGGCGAGCCGGAAGCCGTGGAGGAATGCTCATGTGCCATAAAGTAACCCACAAAAATTTGATTGACAGCAAGCCGTTATTCCAAACTTTACAAAAAGCAGAACAGACAATCATTTGTTCTGCTTTTTTCTAATTGACAGCCAACTCAATGTGTATTATACTGTATATGTAAGTATAATACAGTGAAAGACGGTGAACATTTGGAGATTAGCGTAAGCAACAAGACAAGTCGTCCTTTATATGAGCAAATTTCAACACAAGTCAAAGCACAGATTATGAGCGGTGAACTGAAGGCCGGGGAAGCGCTTCCCTCTATTCGTTCCCTTGCGAAATCATTGCAAATCAGCGTTTTAACAGTGCAAAAAGCATACGACTTTTTACAGGCAGACGGTTTTATTGAAACAACAGCAGGAAAAGGCTGCTATGTATCAGCGCAAAATCAAGACTTTTATCTGGAAGAACAGCAAAAGAAGATAGAGGGCTGTTTTAATGAGGCTATCGAAATAGCTCGTACAAGCGGGATATCACTTGACAAACTAATTAACTTATTGACATTACTGTACGAGGAGGATTGACAATGGATAATGCTTTGACTATTTCAGGACTTACCAAAACTTATAAAGATTTTGTTTTAGATAATGTTTCATTTGCCGTTCCAAACGGCGCTATTGTCGGGCTGATTGGAGAAAACGGTGCAGGTAAAAGCACAACAATCAATGCAGTTTTAGGACTTATCCAAAAAGAAGCTGGTTATGTTTCGATTTTGGGAAATGAGGAAATAAACGGTGATACAAAAGAGCAAATAGGAGTGGTATTTGATGGGAGCAATTATCCAGAAATTCTTTCCCCAAAGAAAATCAACAGAGTGATGAAAAATATTTATTGTTCGTGGAACGAACAGACATATTTTAGACTATTAAAACAGTTTTCCCTGCCTGTTGACAAACAAATAAAACAATTTTCAAAGGGTATGAAAATGAAGCTGGCTATTTCAGTTGCTTTTTCTCATCATTCTAAGTTGTTGATTTTGGACGAAGCCACCAGTGGCCTTGACCCCGTTATACGCGACGATATTTTAGACATGCTTTTAGATTTTGTGCAGAATGAAGAACACTCGATACTGGTATCTTCACACATTACCAGTGACTTAGAAAAAATTGCCGACTATATTGTATTTATCCATGAGGGAAAAGTGGTTTTTTTTAAGCCTAAAGATGAATTGATGGAACAATACGGCATGATTAAGTGTGGCGCAGCACAATTTGACGCATTGGATCAGTCTGATATCGTCGTATATCGAAAAATGGATTATGAATGGCAGGTTTTGGTTTCTAACAGAGGAAAAATGCAAAAGAAATATCCGAAAGCAATGATTGTCCCGGCAACGATTGACGAAATTATACTACTCTATGTAAAGGGGGGAAAGTGATGAAAGGCATTTTGATCAAAGACCTTTATATTGCTAAAAGTAATATCCTTGTCACGATTGTCAGTTTAATTGTTTTGGGCTTTGGCTTGTCGTTTTTGCTTGAAATAAGCGCGCTTTTGGTATTAGCTCCGGTTGCTTCTACAACAGCGGTTTTTATTAGCATTACCAATGACGCAGCTTCAAAATGGAGTAAAAATGTGATTACTATGCCAGTATCCCGAAGCCAAATTATCGGAGAGAAATTTATCTTTTATATCCTGCTTGCGGTATTGGGAATCATTGTTGCTCTTGTCCCTTGTATAGTCCTTGCATTTTTTGGCATAGATATAACATTTTACTCTTTGTGCCTGTATGGCTCTATTGGTATGAGCGCTACCTTATTGGCGGGCGGTATTAGTCTGCCTTGTGCATACCTGTTTGACCCGGAAAAATCACAAATTGTCTTTATGGTGTCGTTCATGGCTTCTACGGGAATCATTGCGGGGCTTGTACTTCTCGTAAATGTATTTATTCCTGTAAAAGATAATATCCTTTTGGTTTTTCATATCGTCCTTGCAATTTCAATTATGTGGTTCATTGTATCATACAGAATTGCGACAAGAGTATATCAGAGACGGGATGTAACGTAATAGAAAATTAGCAAAGCCAGTCGAGCCAGTCAACGGTCAAGATGAACGGGCCATGATCTGCACTTCCAATCGTTGATCCATGTGTCCAACTTTTGGGTTGCCGCTCCAAGCCCGCCTTTTTGCGGCTTGCGTCGCTTGAATGAATCCACCCATGAAAGGATGTCATATATGATCAGGGAAATCGTAAAAGATGATTTAGATGGTTTATTAAGACTTTATATGCAGTTGCATAATAATCCCATGCCGGAAAAGTCCGCTGAACTATTGCAGATCTGGGATGCTATTTTTCAGGATAAAGGCCATCATGTGATTGTTGCGGAAGAAAACGGAAAAATAGTATCTTCCTGTGTCTGTGTCATCATTCCAAATCTGACTCACAATCAGCAGCCGTATGCTTTTATTGAAAATGTGATAACCGATGAAAAACACAGAAACAAAGGGCTGGCAACACAGTGCCTGGGGTATGCAAGAGAAATTGCTATAAAAGAAAATTGTTATAAAATGATGCTGCTTACAGGTTCTAAGAAGGGAAGTACATTGAATTTTTACAGAAAGGCTGGTTATAACAGTAATGACAAAACGGCATTTATTCAATGGATATAATGTGGAAAAGGAAAAGATTGATTTGTATTTTGCAATACAGGACTTAAATCGGGAAACAATAAAGTATGCTGCTGATAGGATCCAAGTTGGAATGAAACTTCCGGACATCAAAGCATTGTGTGAAGATTATCTGCTAAAAAATGGAGCGGATTCCTTTTGGTATTGGGATGTTGGAGCATTTATTTTTGCCGGGGATGAAACGACGGTTTCCGTATCAGGTAAAGATTACATAGTAACAGATAGGGCCATACAAGAGGACGATATTATCACGATTGATTTAAGCCCCCAGAAGCATAATATTTGGGGGGATTATGCAAGGACGCTTGTATTTGAAAATGGCATATTATGTGATGAAACTGACAGGATCAAAAATGACGAGTGGAGAAACGGTTTGCAGATGGAAGAATATCTGCATAAAACATTAATTGATGTGGCAGCGCCGGATATGACATTTGAGGGATTATACCATTATATGAATGATTTGATTGCGAAAAAAGGATTTCTCAACTTAGATTTTCTTGGCAACCTGGGACATTCCATTGTAAAAAATAAAAATGACAGAATATATATTGAAAAGGGAAACCGCAAAAGATTATCAGATGTCGAAATGTTTACTTTTGAACCGCATATCAGCGTTCCTGGTTCCAAATATGGATATAAGAGGGAAGATATCTATTATTTTAGCAATGGCAGCCTGTTGAAAATTTGAATTTGGCGATGATGGACATCGCAAAGAAATGGACAGGACACTGTCGGGGCTGGGGACAGGTCCCACATATCTTATATCAGTTTTTATCGTTTACACAAAACTTGAAACGGTCTTTATCATTTATGGGGGCCGCCGGAACGGTCAATGATTTCCTGCAATCTGTTTACTTCTTCTACGGCTACGGAAAGCAGGCTTGATATCTTAACGGTTCCCGCAACTGTCTTATCGGACATATTCTGTGTATTTTCAGCATTAGCGAGCAGTTCTTCGCTGAAAGCGCTGAGGCCTTCCACGCTTCTGCTTATTTCCCCATTGTCTTCTACGATTCGTTCCATATCGGAATGCTGGATTTCCATACTCCGGCTGACTTGGTCGATATCGCCCTTTATGCTGTCGAAAGTATCTTTTACTTTTTCTATAAGCCCCGTCTGTTTTTCATTTGTGTGAATAAGCCCGTCTACACTGTTGCCTGCGCGATCGGCTTGTTTTTGCAGTTCCAGGAAGATATTGGAAATGCTGTCTGTGGCTTCTTTTGTCTGTTCCGCCAGTTTTTTAATCTCATCGGCTACCACCGCAAAGCCTTTGCCTGCTTCTCCGGCATGTGCTGCCTCAATGCTTGCATTTAGGGACAGCAATGTAGTCTGATCAGTTACTTCTTCAATCAGGCTGAGGATTTCTTTTGCTTCGGCGGTCCTTTTTATCAAGCCTGCCATGGCGCCATCCACTTCATGTCCGGCCTCTCTGCTTAGATGCGATGTTTTTCCAAGTTCTCCCATGTAATGGTTCCCTTCTTCAGCCATCTTTCTTGTCCTTGCAAATTTATCCTGGACATCCTTGGCTGACTGTTGCGTTGCGGACACCAGCCTGTTGATATTTTCCGTCATGCGCATTTGGCTTTGAATGGTTCCTGTCAGTTCATTGGTTCCCATGACGATATCGTTTACCGCCGTTTTGCTGCTTTTTCCCTGTTCCGCAATCAGTCTTGATTCGTCCGTGATGCCGGTAATATTTACGCTCAGATGGTTTACCGCACTTACCATCTTATTGAGGACTTCCGCCGCTTTTTCTTTTTCTTCCTCAATGACCCGTATTTTTTGGGAGGATATCTTATCGAGAGTCCTGGAAACCATATAAGAATATCCCACTACCATAAGGATAACTGCTATTTCAATTTCGTAATTTACAATATCTTCTTTTGTAGCCCCTTTCATGATATTTATTGTAATAAAAACAAGGTTAGTGATAAGCGTCAGGATTCCTGTTGCCGTTGCCAGTTTTTTATCCTGGTATAAAGAAAATATGACCAGCATGGGAATAATGTAGACAAAAGAAAGTATGCTCACACTTGTCCATAGGACGAAAGCGTATAGTATTCCATATCCTACAGCCGCCACTGTCTTTACTGTCGGCGAGCTTTTGTCTTTCCGGTATATCAGGAAGGACAAAAGAAAGGGAATGAAAAGCAATGCGGAAAATATCGCCACATAACCGGGAGTCCTGTTGCCTTTTAGCAATTCCACAAGATAGGCGGCAAATAGCACAGCCACTGTGATCCCGTAACCAATCAGCATTTTTCCGTTTATAAATCCCAGTTCTTCCAATGATTTCGTATATGTTTTCATAACGATGTCCTGCTCCTCTTACGATTATTTTATTCCTGCGGGCAATGAGGAAAATAGCCATGCTTACATGGATATTTGACGAACGCCGCGGGGGTCCAATACCCCGTTGCTTGCAGCGGGGTATTGGATTGCGTCAATTATTATAACAAAGCGGAGGGCTTTGTTCAACTTACAATTGTACCTATAAATCTGCGAAGTGCGATAGCTTTTTTTCACAAGTGCTAAACCAGTTGGCTTCGCTGTTGCCTGAATATTACAAAAGTGCGCCAAGGGCGTTGAAAAACCTTTGCAAACGGTGTAAAATCGTTTGGAAAGCAAAATGGGGGATGATTGGTAATGAAGGAAAATCCTCTGAAAATAGGAGAGTAGATTATGGCGCTTAGTAAAAAGCCGGTTACCGGTATGAGGGATATCATGCCTTCGGAGATGCAGCTTAGGGATTATGTGATAGGGGTGATCAAAGAAACTTATGGCAAGTTTGGATTTACTTCCATAGAAACCCCTTGTGTGGAGAATATTGCCAACCTGAGCAGCAAGCAGGGCGGGGAGAATGAAAAACTGATTTTTAAGATTTTAAAACGGGGCGAAAAGTTGAATCTGGAAAATGCCAGGGGGGAAGAAGATCTGGTGGATGGGGGATTAAGGTATGATCTGACAGTTCCGCTGGTGCGTTATTATTCCAACCATTCCAATGAACTTCCTTCCCCGTTTAAGGCATTGCAGATGGGAAATGTCTGGAGGGCGGACAGGCCCCAGAAGGGAAGATACCGTCAATTTATGCAGTGCGATATTGATATTCTGGGGGAACCGTCCAATCTGGCGGAAATTGAACTGATCCTGGCTACCACAACGACATTGGGAAAACTGGGATTTAAAAATTTCCAAATACGGATAAATGACAGGCGGATCTTAAAGGCGATGGCGGCTTATAGCGGTTTTCCGGAAGAAGCTTATGATAATGTCTTTATTATTTTGGACAAGATGGATAAGATCGGGCTGGACGGGGTGGCGGCCGAATTGAAAGACAGCGGCTTTGAAGAAAGAAGCGTTGAAAAATATCTGGAACTTTTTAAAGGGCTGGAAAAGGCAGAGGACGGTTTGTCTTATCTGGCGCAAAAGCTTCAGGGGATATTGGAGGATGAGGTGAGCCAAAGCCTTGAGGAGATTACGGCCAGTGTGAAAGCGACAAAGGCTTCTGAGTTTGAGATTGTTTTTGACCCCGCTTTAGTCCGGGGGATGTCTTACTATACGGGAACGATTTTTGAGATAGCCATGACGGAATTCGGAGGAAGCTGCGGAGGCGGCGGGCGTTATGATGGGATGGTTGGGAAATTTACGGGCAAGGATGTGCCTGCCTGCGGTTTTTCCATTGGTTTTGAGAGGATTATCCTTATTATGATGGAGAATGGTTTCCGGATCCCGGGGGAGCATAGGAAAGTTGCTTATTTGGTGGAAAAAGGCATAGATACCGGACGGATGTGCGAAATTATTGCAAAGGCGCAGGAGGAAAGGGGAAATGGCGCGCAAGTATTGGTGGCGCGGATGAATAAAAATAAAAAATTCCAGAAAGAGCAGCTCAATGGAGATGGCTATATGGAATTCGTTGAGTTTTATAAGGATCCATTGAAGCAGTGAAAAGGCAGATGAATACAGTAAGGACAGGAGAGATAATAATGCCGGAAAAGGCGGAATGAGAGGGAATGTTTGTTATGGCAGAAGCAATGAGAGGCTTAAAAAGGACGCACCGCTGCGGGGAATTGTCCGCAGCCCATGTGGGAGAGATCGTGACGGTAATGGGCTGGGTGCAGAAGCAGAGGAATAAAGGCGGTATTATCTTTGTCGATTTGAGAGACCGCTCCGGGCTGCTTCAGATAATTTTTGAAGAGAATGACTGCGGTGCGGAGAATTTCGCGAAGGCGGAGAAAATGAGAAGCGAATTTGTGGTGGCGGTAGTTGGAACAGTGGAGAAAAGGGCAGGGGCGGTAAATGAAAACATCGCTACCGGCGACATCGAAATCCGTGCAAAGCAGGCCCGTATCCTGTCTGAGGCGGAGACGCCGCCTTTTCCGATCGAAGCGGATTCTAAAACAAAGGAAGAACTGAGGCTGAAATACCGTTATCTTGATTTGCGCAGGCCGGATTTGCAGCGCAACCTGATTCTGCGCAGCGCCATAACAGCAAATATTCGTAAATTCTTAACAGAGGAAGGTTTTTTAGAGATAGAGACTCCAATCCTTGGCAAATCTACTCCGGAGGGGGCCAGGGATTACCTTGTTCCAAGCCGGGTGCATCCGGGTACCTTTTATGGGCTTCCACAGTCGCCGCAGTTGTTTAAGCAGCTTTTGATGTGTTCCGGTTATGACCGGTATTTTCAGATTGCAAAATGCTTCCGGGATGAAGATTTGCGGGCGGACCGCCAGCCGGAATTTACGCAGGTGGATATGGAGCTTTCCTTTGTGGATGTGGAGGATGTGATCGATGTGAACGAAAGGCTGATTCAGTTTGTTTGCCGGGAGGCGATCGGGCTTGAGGTGGAACTCCCCCTTCCCCGCATCAAATGGATCGATGCCATGAACCGTTATGGTTCCGATAAACCGGATACCCGTTTTGGCATGGAGCTTACCGATGTGTCGGAAACGGTAAGAGGCTGCGGTTTTGGCGTATTTGCGTCCGCGCTGGAAAACGGCGGATCCGTAAGAGGGATCAATGCCAAGGGGCAGGGGGCTATGCCGAGGAAGAAAATAGACGCCCTTGTGGATATGGCGAAAGGATACGGCGCAAAGGGGCTGGCTTATCTTTGTATTGGGGAAGACGGAAGCTTTAAGTCTTCGTTTGCCAAATTTATGACAGAGGAAGGACTGTGTGCTTTAGTGGAAGCAATGGGCGGTGAAAACGGGGATCTGCTTTTATTTGCCGCAGATAAGAATCCGGTGGTATGGAGCGTTCTTGGGGCGCTGCGCCTGGAGCTGGGAAGGCAGATGGGGCTGATCGATGAGAGCAAATTCCGGTTTTTATGGGTGACGGAGTTCCCCTTGTTGGAATGGAATGAGGAAGAAAACCGTTTTGTGGCGATGCATCATCCTTTTACTATGCCGATGGATGAGGATCTTGCTTATTTGGATTCCGATCCGGGCAGGGTACGGGCCAAAGCTTATGATATTGTATTAAATGGGGTAGAACTGGGCGGGGGATCCGTCAGGATTTTCCAGAACGATGTACAGGAAAAGATGTTTGAGGTATTGGGATTTGAAAAAGAAGATGCCTATAGCCGTTTTGGATTCCTGTTGAATGCGTTTAAGTATGGAGTGCCGCCTCATGCAGGGCTGGCTTATGGATTGGACCGGTTGGTCATGCTGCTTGTCCATGGGGACAGCATCCGTGACGTAATGGCGTTCCCGAAGATCAAAGACGCTTCCTGTCTGTTGACCAACGCTCCGGATGTGGTGGATGAAGTACAGTTAAAAGAATTAGGGATTGGGATCTCGGAGGCTCCTTAAAAGAAAGGGGCTTTCGATTCAGGAAGATGGATGAGGGGCGGTAGGTTGAAAAATCAGCTTGATAGCTGATTTTATCAATCGGCTATTTGTGCCGGAGCATCACAAATAGCCCCGATGGCAGACGCAAATCTGATATTTGCGTCGCCCCGTCGCGTAAACGCTCCGGAATGGGGATTAGTATGATTAAGATCTATAGGGCAGACACGGCCTTGCTTTCCGACGAGGAATCGGTCCTAAAGAAGCTTGTGTTTTTGGATGACGTCCGGAGACAGAAAGTATGGCAGTGCAGGAATTTGGAAGATAAAAAAAGAAGCCTTCTTGCCGGGTATTTAATTCAGGCAGGGGCAAAAGAATGGATGACGGAAGAGGGCGGCTTGCAAAGAAATGCAAAACCGCTTTCTTTGTCTTATGTTTATTCGGAGTATGGAAAACCTTATTTAAAAGGAAAGGAAAACCTGTATTTTAATATTTCCCATTCAAGGAACTATGTGGTATGTGCTTTTTCCAATCAGGAAGTGGGGATTGATATTCAAGTCCATAGAAAAGGGAAAGGGAATATCGTGAGAAGGTTCTTTCCGCCGGAAGACCAGCAATTGATGGAAAGGCTGGTAAGGGAAGGAGCGGATCCGGAGAGGATCTTTTTCCGTATGTGGGCTGTGAAGGAAGCCTATATGAAGCTGACGGGCGAGGGAATGCGTCAAGGGCTGGATCAGTCCGTGATTGAAATGGAAAATAGAAAAAGGGAAGGGCATAAAGAGCTTTTTAGACAGGGGAAGATAAGGAAAAAGTCTGAAAAAAGTGAGGATGCGTATTTTAATATATATGAAGAATATGATAATATGAATAAGTATAGCATGGCAGTGTGCAGTTATGCGCCATTGGATGATGTACAGGAAAAAGAGATATCCTTATAAGAACATATTGGGGGCAGGAATGATATGAAGGGCAATGCAACGTTTGAGTATGTGTTAGGGGTAGAACGGGAAGAACGGGCAGTCAGAAGAGACTTTATGATGGCAAAGAAAGTTGGGGAGGTTAGGTATGGGAAATATTTCTTATTTTACCGCGGTATGGATAAATGGATGTACATAGGTTATGATGATATTGTATGGGCGTATCGCAGGCTGGAGGGGATAAAGGGGAAACAAAGGAAGGATTCCGGGGACGGGGTTCATTTCCTGATGCTTGTGACAAAGGAAAAGAAAAGGATCGGAGTGCCGGTAGGAGAGGAAGGGAACGCCCTGGCGGGGCTGGAAATCATCAGAGAGCATAATAAGTATATTGACATTGGCTTTTCAAGGGACAAAGAGGAGAGATATCTATGATCAAAAGCAGCGGGAACATCAGCCCGGGCAATTATCATACCCATGAGCATGAAATTACAAAATGCCTTCATGAAAGGAAGGCGGCGGGGTTTAAGGATGGGGGAGGGATGGCGGCAGAGGGCAAGGCCGCTTCGTCTTCTTTCGTTGAGGGACGGAAAGGATTATCCATGCGGGAACTGCTGACGGACGGGCTGAGGAAGCTGTTTGAAAAGGCTTCCGGAGCCTGGGGAAGAACGGAGGCCGGGGAAGAGGGAAGAAGTGCGGGGAAAGACAACGAAAAAGCGGCACAGGCCCTGACAGAAGGCGGCGGAAAGGATGGGATAACCGTTCCCTGCGTGGAAAATATTGCCGGGGTGTTGGCTACGGCGGTAGTAAAACCGGAAACTAAGACAGAAGGACTGCCAAGGGAAGAGGGCAGGAAAGTAGAGAAGGCGCAAGGCGCTGTGAGCGGGGGGCTTAAAAGGGGACAGGGAGGAATACGGGGATTTTTAAAGAAATTTGAGGAGGCTGCCGCAAAGGCAGGGCGGTTTTTGAAAAAGAAGGAGCATAAGGAAATACCCCTTATGGGAAACCATGCGGATCGGCATATGGGGAATAATAGTTTTTTGCTGGATTCTTATAACCGTATGGGGGAATACAGCACATTGGCGCAGGATAGGAGCTTAGAAGGAAGTTTCCGCGCCAAAGGATAACGATAAAACGGTAGCCTGCCATGTATTATGGCAGGCTGTCTAAAATCCCGTCGGCAATCGCTTGTGCTATTTCGTTAAAACGGTTGTCGAATAAAATATTATCGTTTTCATTATTGATAAATCCCGCTTCAATGAGCAGGGCGGGCATCTGCGTGCGGTTGAGGACAACCAAATTCGTCCGTTCATTTACCCCCTGATTGATAAAACCGATGGCCTGAAGGTTTTCGTTGATGTTTTCTGCCATACGCGCCGCAGCGCCGTAGCGGTCGTAAACAAGGGATTCTATCCCTGTATATTGGTTCGGATAGACGCTGGAATTGCGATGGATGGATACAAAATAGTCAGCGCCCGCTTCATTGGCTTTTTCTGCTTTGCGGGCAGGACTGTCGTAAGTATCCCCGGTTCGTGTATAGATTACATTTACCCCGGCATTTTCCAACAGTTTCCCGACTGCCAGAGTAAGATTAAGGGCGTCCGTTTTTTCCTGCCGCCCATTATAGACAGCGCCGGGATTGGCCCCTCCATGCCCGGCGTCCAGAACAATAGTATATGCCATGGAAATCGCTCCTGATTTACTTATTTTACTTTATGATGAAATAAGAAATCTGTGATTTCCAAAAAAGCCGGGAAATATTTAAGGATTACAATTTGTACAAGGTTCATAACCTGCGTTTATAATCTTTGAACTGGTGGTGGAGCGTTCCGCACGCTGATCCGGGGCGATATCCGCAACATAAGGGCAGTCTTGCGTGTGAAAAAGAGCGGAACCCATATCCATAATATAAAGCTGTTCATTTTCACTGCCGGCAGGAAGTCCGCTTTCCGGTGCAACAGAGGCTTCTGAGGAAACATCAGTGCCGGATTCATTGCTGGCATTTTCCGGGGCGGGTTCTGCTTCTTGGCTGTTTGGCGCAGGGGATTCTTCTTCAGCAGATACAGGCTGGGGCTGGGGGGATCCCGGCAGTTCGGCCAAATTGCCGTTTTCATCGTAGGCAAGGCGGGATCCCTCGTCAGGAAGCCCCGAATCCGCTATTTCCGCTTCTTTCCCTAAATGAAAGCGCCTGCCGCTGTATTCAGCGTAAAGTATTACCCCTACCATTGAAATGGCGCCTGCCAGTAAAAGGCCGAGTATGATGTAAAAAATCCGTTTTAATATTTTCATAATTTTTTATCCTTAGCAGTCATTGTTGATTTTTTATATTTTATCACTATTTTTAAGGTTTTTCAATCAAGAATGCCGGGCTTTACAAAAAAAGAAGAGTGGAATATAATCGGTAGGGGTTAGTGTGAGAAGTGCTTCTAACCACTCGCAGCAGAGGCTGCTTCGTGGAGAAGCACTAAGTCTCACACGGGAGAATGCCTAAAATGCGGCATTTTTCCGGACAAGGCATAGAGAGGAAGAAAATATGGGAAAATATAAAACAATTATTTTTGATTTGGACGGTACGCTGCTGGATACGCTGGAAGACTTGAAAAACAGCGTAAACTTTGCATTAGGCAATGCGGGGCTTAAGGAACGATCACTGGAAGAGGTCAGGAAGTTTGTAGGAAATGGAGTAAGGCGGCTTATGGAACTGGCAGTGCCGGACGGGGAGGATAACCCGGATTTTTCCAGGATCCTTGCAGATTTTAAAGAACATTATAAAGTACATTGCAATGATAAGACGGCGCCGTATCCTCATATTATGGAATTGCTTGCGGAATTGAAAAAAAGAGGTTATAAAATGGCAATCGTATCCAACAAATTTTATGGGGCGGTGCAGGAGCTGAAAAAGCTTTATTTTGAAGATTATATCTCCGTAGCCATAGGGGAAAAAGAGGGGATCCGTAAAAAACCGGCCCCCGATACTGTGTTGGAAGCAATGAAGGAACTGGAAAGCAAAAAAGAAGATACTGTGTATGTGGGGGATTCGGAAGTGGATATTGCTACAGCAAAAAATACAGGGCTGGATTGTATTGCCGTGGCTTGGGGATTCCGTACGAAGGAAGAGCAAAAAAGGGCCGGCGGCAAAATATTTGCCGATGACCCTCTTGATATACTGGGAATGGTATAGTTATATATTATAAAGGATCAGAATCGCCGGTATTTCCGCTTTCTAAGTCATGGACAAGGGAAATGCCGGATTTTTTCTCTTCATTTCCCGGTTCATCGCTGAAGTTTTCCGGTTCGTCGGATGATTCCATCACTTCTTCGGGGAGAGTCATTAAAACTTTTTTAATGCGGTTTTGGCTGATTTCCTTTACCTGCAAAGCGATCCCGTTTTCCATGACGATGGTTTCCTCCGCTTCCGGGAGACGGTCTAAATGTTCGATGATCAGCCCGCCGATGGAATCGTAGTCTTCCGAATCCAAGGAAGTATCTAAGGCATCGTTAATATCGTCCAGTTTCATCCCGCCTTCTACGAGATAAGAATAATCGTCGATTTGTTGAATGAGTTCTTCTTCATCCGCATCGTATTCATCACGGATTTCCCCTACAATCTCTTCCAACAGGTCTTCCAGGGTAATCATGCCGACGGTAGCGCCGTATTCATTCAGCACAAAAGTCACGTTGGCTGTCATTTCCCGCATTTCCATCATCAAATCTGCGGTTTTCTTATATTCATAAGTATAGTGCGCTTCCCTTAGGATATCCTTGATCCGGAAACCTTCGCTGCCGGATAAAAGGATAAAGTCTTTGATGTTGATAATGCCTACAATATTGTCTTTGTCATTTTCATATACGGGGAGGCGGGTGTACATGTATTCTTTGAACACATCAAGGACGTCGTCATATCCCATGTCCAGGCCGACGCTGACCATATCGATGCGCGGGATCATAATATCCTTTGCAACGGCGTCGCTGAAATCAAAAACATTATAGATGATTTCCCTTTCTTCCGATTCAATGACCCCGTCTTCATGGCTTACGTCCACGTAAGTCTTCAGTTCGCTTTCCGTCATCAGGCTTTCTTTTTTGCTCATGTCAATATGAAGCAGTTTGGAAATGCCGGAAGACATTTTATCAATAAGGAATACTACCGGAGTAAAAAGCTTCATGAGTAAAAGAATGATTTTAGCGTATACCAGGGATATTTTGTCCGAATAAAGCATGGCGGTGTTTTTAGGGATGATTTCCCCAAAAATAAGAATCGTAAGCGTAAGGATACCGGTTGCAATCCCTACCGCATAACTTCCAAATGCTTTTGTCGCGAGGATTGTGGTCAGGGAAGACGCCGTAAGATTGACAATATTATTGCCGATAAGAATAGTGCTTAACATTTTGCTGTAATTGTCTAAAACGGTAAGAGAAGCAGCGGCCCGGGAATTGCCCTCATCGGCCAGCGCTTTCATACGTACTCTGTTCACTGTAGTAAAAGCGGTTTCCGCCGAAGAAAAAAAGGCGGATAAGCCAATTAAAACGATAATAACGATTAATTGTATGACACCCGTGGTATCCAAAATTCAATCACTCCTTATGTATATAAAGTTTTCCATGGACGATAGTACAAAGTTTTTACTAAATCTGTTTCCCAGGGACATATATGAAATATTACAGTATTGCGTGATAGGTGTCAAGATATTTCATAATTCAGGAAAGTTAGAGGCAAAAGAAGAATATACATTAGAAGATAGAAATGCCGGAAGGAGATTTACATGGAGAAAATGGGGAAAATGAGGATGAGGAACAAAGAGGAGTCCCGGACGGGCAATATGTTGAGCGGGGAAGGGATTCTTTTTATGATGAAATGTCTGCTATTTTCTTATGTGCTGACCGCAGGGCTGTTGCTTTTGCTGGCTCTTATGCTGTACCGGTTTGGTTTACAGGAGAAGGCGGTGAACATTGGCATTATCCTGATTTACATAGCGGTTACCTTTTTGTCGGGCCTTTTTGTTGGGAAAAGGGCAGGAAGCCGTAAATTTTTATGGGGATTATGGATGGGGGTGTTGTATTTCGCCGTGCTGGCAATGGTCTCTTTAGCGGTAAACAGGAGTATTTCCGATGTGGCGTCCAATTTTGTGACCGTATTCTTTCTATGCGGCGGCAGCGGGATGCTGGGGGGGATGGTGGCCAGATAGAAGGTTTTGCACGGGTTTTGGGAAAAAAGCGTGGCGCTTGTCCGGTGTGGAAGCAAAATTAGCCATATCCTGAAAAAAGTTCTTCCCCTTGGGATGAAACTATGCTATACTACAATAAGTCCGTAAAAAGTTCATGAAATATTTAAGGAGGCTTTGCGATGAAACACATAAAGACGTTGAGTACAAGGGATTATAAAGAGTCCATGAAAAAAGGAGGATGCGGCGAATGCCAGACATCTTGTCAGTCAGCCTGCAAAACATCTTGTACCGTAGGCAATCAGAGCTGCGAAAAGGTGAAATAACGCTCCGGGCAGGCCGTGAGGCCGGGCTGTGGCGTAAGGATAGACGAAAAATAAGGACTTCGTAAGCAGCGATTGGCGTCGCTGCTTATTATATGTACAGGATGCATAGGAAAGGGATTGGTGAAGTGGTACATCAGTATAAAAACAACGGCTACAATATCATGTTGGATGTGAACAGCGGTTCCGTGCATGTGGTGGATGATATCGTATACGACGTAGCCAAAGAGGCGGAAAAGCTGCTGGAAAAAGGATGCAGGACGGATGTGGCATTATTGGCAGAGGAGATAGCCGGGATGGGCCTGCCTTATGATAAGGAAGGAATCAAAGAAGCGGTGGAGGAAATCCTTGAGTTAAAAGAAGCGGGGCTGCTTTATGCTCCGGATATCTATGAGTCATATATAGGGGATTTTAAGAAAAGGGAAACTGTGGTGAAAGCTCTTTGCCTGCATGTGGCCCATGATTGTAACTTGGCCTGCAGATATTGTTTTGCGGAGGAAGGGGAATATCATGGCAGACGGGCCCTGATGAGCTACGAGACCGGGAAAAAGGCATTGGATTTCCTGGTGGCCAATTCCGGAGGGCGGGTGAACCTGGAGGTGGATTTTTTCGGCGGGGAGCCTTTGATGAATTGGCAGACGGTAAAAGATTTGGTGGCCTATGGGAGGAGCCTGGAAGAACCTTTTCACAAAAAGTTCCGGTTTACGTTGACTACCAACGGGGTTTTGCTGGACAAAGAAGTGATGGATTTTGTCAATAAGGAAATGGGCAATGTGGTCTTAAGCATCGACGGACGCAAGGAGGTTAATGATAGGATGCGTCCTTATAGAGGCGGGCAGGGCAGCTATGAGAAAATTGTTCCTAAGTTCCAGGAACTGGCGGAAAGCAGAGGGCAGATGAATTATTATGTGAGAGGGACTTTCACAAGGAATAATCTTGACTTTTCTAAGGATGTGGCTCACTTGGCCGATTTAGGGTTTGAACAGATTTCGGTGGAACCGGTCGTGGCGGAGCCGTCCGATGATTATGCGCTGAGGGAAGAAGATATGGACGTCCTTTTGGCAGAATATGATAAATTGGCGTTAGAACTGTTGGAGAGGGAAAAAGCCGGGAAGCCGGTGAATTTCTTTCACTTTATGATTGATCTGGAAGGGGGGCCTTGTGTGGCGAAAAGGCTGTCCGGCTGCGGTTCGGGAACGGAATATCTGGCTGTAACGCCTTGGGGGGATTTATATCCTTGCCATCAATTTGTAGGGAAAGAAGAATTTTTGATGGGAAATGTGGAGGAAGGCATTGTGCGTACGGATATCAGGGATGAGTTTAAGACCTGCAATGTGTATGCCAAGGAAAAATGTAAAGATTGTTTTGCCAAGTTCTATTGCAGCGGCGGATGTGCGGCCAACTCTTATAATTTCCATAAAAATATCAATGATACGTACGACCTTGGCTGTCAATTGCAAAGAAAACGCATTGAATGCGCGATTATGATAAAAGCGGCTTTGGCCGAATAAAAAAGAGGAGAAAAGAAAATGAAAAAGAATAAGGCAATCATTGTCCTGTTGGTTATGGTTTTGCTTTTATGCGGCCTTTCCTATACCGCAGTATCCGGTATCGGGACTGAAAAAGCCGGAGCGGCTTCCGGCATCAAACTTGGCCTTGACCTTGCAGGCGGCGTAAGCATTACCTATCAGGTGGCAGGGGAGGACAATCCTTCAAAAGAAGATATGTCGGATACGATTTACAAGCTGCAGAAGCGTGTGGAGAAGTATAGCACAGAGGCTCAGGTTTATCAGGAAGGGGAGGACAGGATCAATATAGAGATCCCCGGGGTGTCCGACGCCAATGCGATCCTGGAAGAACTGGGAAAACCAGGTTCCCTGTATTTTATTTCGGAGACGGACGCAGAAGGCGGTTTAAACTACACGGGTACTTTGGATGAAAATGGGGAATGGTCTTATATCCTGTTAAAAGGGATTGACGAACTGCAGGAAGACGGTTCCATTGCGCTGGTGGGAACGGACGTAATGGATGCCAGGGCTGCCAGCGTAAGTGATGATATGCAGAACCGGCAGTTTATCGTGGAGTTGACCATGACTCAGGATGGGACAAAGAAATTTGCGGATGTTACCGCAAAGGCTTATGAAAGAGGGGAGAGCCTGGCTATTTACTATGATGACAGGATCATCAGCGCCCCTGGGGTCAATGCGGCAATTACCGACGGGAATGCCCAGATTACAGGAAGCTTTACCTTTGAGGAAGCGGACGCGCTTGCCTCCACCATCCGTATCGGCGGACTGAAGCTGGAACTGGAAGAACTTCGTTCCAATGTGGTAGGCGCCCAGTTGGGCAGCGCGGCGATCAGTACGAGTTTAAAGGCGGCGGCAGTGGGGTTTGTATTGGTCGTTGTCTTTATGATTGCAGTTTATTGGGTAATGGGTATTGCTGCAGGGGCTGCATTGAGCATCTATACGGCCGGCATCGTGGTGCTGTTAAATTTATTTGAAATCACCCTGACTTTACCGGGCATAGCGGGTATCATCCTTTCGATCGGTATGGCGGTGGATGCTAATGTGATCATCTTTGCAAGGATCAGGGAAGAACTGGCAACGGGAAAAACGGTGCAGTCGGCGATTAAGATAGGTTTTGCAAAGGCGTTTTCCGCTATTTTGGACGGAAATGTCACCACTCTGATCGCCGCTATCGTGCTTGGCTTTATGGGTTCCGGGTCGGTGAAAGGTTTTGCCCAGACGTTGGCGCTTGGCATTATCTTATCTATGTTCACGGCTTTAGTAGTTACCAAGCAGCTTATGAAAGCTATGTATGCGGTGGGCCTTAAAAAAGCGGCCCTTTATGGCATAGGGAAAGAAAGGAAAACAATTGCCTTTTTATCAAAGAGAGCGGTTTTCTTTGCAGTTTCCCTGGCAGTAATCTTAGCCGGGTTTGTAGTGATGGGTGTTAACAAATCGTCGAAAGGAAGCGCATTGAATTACAGCCTTGAGTTTGTCGGAGGGACATCTACGAATGTGACTTTCAATGAAGACAGGACAATCGAAGATATCGACGGCAATATTGTGCCTTTTGTCGAGGGGATTACCGGGGACGGCAATGTGCAGACGCAGAAAGTGGCGGGAACCAATGAAGTGATTTTTAAAACAAGGACGCTGACGGTAGAGGAGAGGGAACGGTTTCAGGATGTAATGGTGGAAAATTTTGCCGTGGATGCGGAAAAGATTACGGCGGAAACGATTAGTTCCACTATCAGCAGCGAGATGCAGTCCGATGCCGTAATTGCCATCTTAGTTGCGACGGCGTTGATGTTGGTATATATTTGGTTCCGCTTTAAAGATATCCGTTTTGGGACAAGCGCAGTGCTTGCACTGGTTCACGATGTGCTTGTGGTGCTGGCGTTTTATGCGGTGGCAAGAGTATCCGTAGGCAGTACCTTTATTGCGTGTATGTTGACGATTGTCGGTTATTCCATCAATGCTACCATTGTAATCTTCGACAGGATCAGGGAGAATTTGGCGTCGATGGGGAAGAAAGACAATTTACAAGATATGGTGAACAGCAGTATCAGCCAGACCTTATCGAGGAGTATTTTCACTTCTTTGACGACTTTCTTTATGGTGGCTTCCCTTTATGCATTCGGAGTGACGAGCATCCGGGAATTTGCCCTGCCGCTTATGGTGGGTATTATATGCGGCACGTATTCTTCCGTATGCATTACCGGGGCATTGTGGTATGTATTTAGGACAAAGTTTGTGAAAAAGGTGTAAGCGGGCATTGGAGGGATTTTTCCTGAAAGGAATAAAGCAGGGGAAACTCCTTCCAATGTCTTTTTTTTCCTATGATGATTCGAGTGTCAAAAGGCCCATCCGGCGGCCCCGTCCGGTAGATTGCACAAAAGATTTGTGCGCGCTCTGTTACACGGGACATTCCGATGAGCCTTTTGACACCCGAACCCTATGATACAAAAACCCTCCGGGAGGATGCGCGCTGCGCGCAAGAGGGAAATGGATGAAAACAGCATGGGAAGGGGGCGGACAGGCATGGCACAATGGCTGATTGCGGCAAAAAGGGCGGATTTTCAGGCGATAGCGGACAGATACAAGATTGATCCGGTGATTGCACGGTTGATCCGGAACCGGGATGTGATAGGGGATGAGGCTATACGGAAATATTTAAAGGGCGGGAAGAAGGATATGTATGCCCCGCTGCTGCTGAAAGATATGGACAAGGCTGTCAAAGTGTTGAAAGAGAAGATTGCATCGGGAGCCAGGATCCGAATTATTGGGGATTACGATGCGGACGGCATATGCGCTTCCTATATTTTGCGTAAGGGGCTTGAGGTATGCGGCGCCAAAGCGGATACCGTTATTCCGCACAGGGTGAAGGATGGATATGGGCTGAACGAAGCTTTGCTGGAAGAAGCGGCGGCGGAGGGTATCGACACCGTTGTGACTTGTGACAACGGGATTGCCGCAGCCGCCCAGATCGCTTACGGCAGACAGCTTGGGCTGACCGTTATAGTGACGGATCATCATGAGGTCCCTTATGAGGAAGGTGGGGATGGGAGCCGGAGATATCTGCTGCCGGAAGCGGCGGCTGTTGTGGATCCAAAACGGGAAGACTGCAGCTACCCTTGTAAAAACATATGCGGCGCCGTAGTGGCTTATAAACTCATACAGCAGCTTCTTGCCGGATATAATGAGACGGAGGTTCTGGACGAATTGCTGGAAATTGCGGCTTTTGCCACGGTCTGCGATCTGATGGAGCTTAAGGATGAGAACCGTATTATTGTCAAATGCGGCCTGGAGGGCATGAGGGATACGCGTAATCTTGGATTGAAAGCTTTAATGGAAGTGTGCGGGATCGAGCCGGGTAAGCTGTCCGCCTATCATATCGGTTTTGTCCTTGGGCCGTGCATGAATGCAACGGGGCGTCTGGATACGGCGAAGCGGGCGCTGGAGCTTTTACAAAGCAGGCAAAAAGCGGAAGCGGCAAAGCTGGCGGCAGAGTTAAAAGGCCTGAATGACGTCAGGAAAGAAATGACAGTAAAAGGCGTAGAGGAGGCGGTAGCGCATATTGAGGCCGAAGGGCTGCAAAAGGATAGGGTGTTGGTGGTTTATCTGCCAAAGGTGCATGAAAGCCTGGCGGGAATCATTGCAGGAAGGATCCGGGAAAAATATGGAAAGCCGGCTTTTGTGCTGACGAAGGGAGAAGACGGGGTGAAAGGTTCCGGGCGTTCTATTGAAGGGTACCATATGTACGAGGAAATGACCAAGTGCAAGGAATGTTTTACAAAATACGGGGGACACAAAATGGCGGCCGGGCTTTCCATGGAGGAAAAGGATGTGGGTATTTTCCGGGAGAGGATCAATAAAAAATGCCGGCTTACGCAGGAGGATCTGGAAGAGAAAATACATATTGATGTAGCGATGCCTCTGTCTTATATCACCCGGGAACTGATAGGGGAACTGGAACTGCTGGAACCTTTTGGAGCGGGGAATGGGAAGCCGGTTTTTGCCCAGAAAGATGTACATATTTTAAGCGGCAGGATTATAGGGAAAAATCGGAATGTAGGGAAGTACAGTGTGACGGACGGCGGCGGAAATTATTATGATATGGTATATTTTGGGGATTTGGAAGCATTCCACGGATTTCTCGTACAAAAGGCGGGGAAATATATGGTAAACCGGCTCTATAACGGAGAACGGGTAGACATTCCTGTCAGTATTGTATATTACCCCGACATCAACCGGTACGGAGGCAGGGAAAGCATACAAATTGTGATGAAAGGGTATAGGTAAGGGAAAGAGGATGGAGCGGCGGATGGAAGATATGCCGGAAAGGAGGAAGGATATGATTTTAACAGTGACGTTAAATCCGGCGGTGGACAAGACTTATACTACCGGATCTTTGATGCTGGGCCAGGTGAACCGTATGCGTACGGTGAATAATATTGCAGGCGGAAAGGGTATTAATGTAGCGAAAATACTCAGACAATATGGCTATGAGGTAATGACAGCCGGTTTCCTTGGCGGTTATACTGGCCGGTTTATTGAAAACTGCATGGAAGAAATCCATGCGAAATGCTGTTTTACAAAAGTGGCCGGGGAAACGAGGAGCAGTATTAACATTATTGCTGAGGATGGTTATGTGACGGAAGTGTTGGAGCCTGGCCCTGCTATTTCGGCGCAGGAACTGGAGCAGTTTATGAAAGATTATAAGGAAGCCCTGGGAGAATGCGAACTGGTGATCATGTCGGGAAGCGTGGCCAAAGGAATTCCGGCGGATATTTATGGAAAGCTTGTGGAGAAAGGGAAGGAAGCAGGGCTGCGCTGTATATTGGATACGAGCGGGGAAGCTCTTTTGCATGGGATTAAAGCGAAACCATTTATGATCAAACCTAATCAAAAGGAACTGGAATATCTGGTCGGGCATAGATTAAAGGATATCGGTGAGTTAGGAGAGGCGGCGAAAAAGCTGTGCCGGACAGGGATTGAACACGTCCTTGTTTCTTTAGGGAAAAAGGGGCTGCTTTCGGTAAGCGGAAAAGAGGTGTTCTGGGCGAAGGCTCCTTCGGTGAAAGCTGTTAATACGGTAGGCTGCGGCGACAGCGTAGTGGCATCCTATGCTATGTCCCTGTTAAAAGGGGAGGATGAATATACGGCCTTAAAAAGGGCGGCGGCGATATCGGCGGCGCATACGGCAACGCTGGAGAGCGGGGATATTTCTTTGGAACTGGCGGAAGAACTGTTGGAAAAGGTGCAGATTGAGAAAAGGCAGTAGGTGGGGAATGAAAATGCGGGAAAGAAAATTAATACGCAGAAAAGCCCGGTAAACCGGACTTTTCATATATTTCTTATGAGGGGGGAGATAGTGAGTTTTTCAACTATCTTGTCTATACTATAATGCCTAAATGTGTTCAAAATGTGTCTAAATTATGTAAAAAAAATAAAATTCATTAAAATCTTTTAAAGCTTTTTAAAATAAGGGGATACTTAAAAGGGAAGCGTTGAAAAAAGTGAGTTTACATGATATCCTTTATGGATAAGGAAACAGAATGTGAGGGTATATGAGGAAATTAAGTCAATTATTAGAGAAAATAGAGTATCAGTGCATAGCCGGGCAGATGGATGTGGATGTGGACGGGGTAGTGTATGATTCCAGGAAGATAACGGAAGGCTGCCTTTTTCTCTGCATAGAAGGGGCGAATGCAGATGGGCATGGGTTTGCTGCTGAAGCGGTAAAAAAGGGGGCGAAAGCCCTGGTGATACAAAAGGATATCCCTATGGACGGGATGGAAGGTGTTACGGTGATCATGGTAAAGGATACCCGTTATGCTATGGCGTTTATTTCGGCATCATGGTTTGGGAATCCGGCAGAACGGATGAAAATTATTGGGATTACGGGGACAAAGGGAAAGACTACGACCACTTATCTGGTAAAATCCATTTTGGAGAATGCGGGACATAAGGTAGGTTTGATCGGAACGATAGAGGTAATCATCGGGGAGAAAAGGATCCATGCTGTGAATACGACTCCGGAATCCTATCTTTTGCAGGAATATTTAAAAGAGATGGAAAAAGAAGGCTGCGATGCGGTAGTGATGGAAGTTTCCTCTCAAGGGCTGAAGCTTCATAGGACGCAGGGGTTTTTGTTTGACATTGGGATTTTCACCAATATTGAGCCGGATCACATCGGGCCGAATGAACATGAGGATTTTGAAGAATACTTGATGTGTAAAGGGCTTTTGTTCCGGCAGTGCCGGACGGGTATCGTTAATCGGGACGATGCACATTTTGAGAAGGTAATTGCAGGACACACATGTAAAATGGAAACCTACGGATTTGACCGCAGCGCCGACCTGCGGGCGGAAAATTTAAAACTGATAAAAAAACCGGGGGAACTGGGGGTGCTTTTTGATGTAAAAGGCCTGATGGATTTTACGGTGGAGGTAACGACCCCGGGAAGATTCAGCGTTTATAATGCGTTGACCGCCATTGCGATATGCAGGCATTTCGGAGTGGGAGAGGATAAAATCAAAAAAGCATGTCTGGAAGCAAAGGTAAAAGGACGGATTGAGATGGTAAAAGTATCAGAGGCGTTTACCTTGATGATTGATTACGCCCATAATGCCATGAGCCTGGAAAGCCTGCTTGCCACTTTGAGGGAATATGAGCCGAACCGGCTGGTTTGCTTGTTTGGCTGCGGGGGCAACCGCTCTAAATTAAGGAGATACGAAATGGGGGAGGTCAGCGGGAGGTTGGCCGATCTTACGGTGATCACTTCGGATAACCCGAGATTTGAAGAGCCGCGGGATATTATAGAAGATATTAAAACCGGTATGAAGAAGACCGGGGGAAAGTACGTGGAAATATGCGACAGGAAAGAAGCGATAGCTTATGTGATAGATCATGGGGAGCCGGGGGATATTATTGTCCTTGCAGGCAAGGGGCATGAAGATTATCAGGAAATCAAAGGCATAAAATATCCGATGGATGAAAGGGACCTGATCCGGGATATCTTAAAGGAGCGGGGATGGAAGGAAGATTTGCAGACATTATTATAGATATTTCCCATGAAAAGTTGGATAAGACATTTCAATACATCATTCCGGAAAGGCTGGCGGAAAGGGTGAAGATAGGAGTTTGCGTCTCTATCCCTTTTGGCAATGGGAACCGGCTGAGGAAAGGGTATGTGGCTAAGATCGGCAACAAGGCGGAATATGCGTTGGAAAAACTGAAGGAAATTGCGGATGTGGAGGAAAAGGATATGGAAGCGGAGGCTGATTATATCGCTCTTGCCGCATGGATGAAAGAACAGTATGGTTCTACTATGATTACGGCGTTAAAGACAGTGCTTCCGGTGAAACGGAAAATGAAAAGCCAGGAAAAGAAAAGCTGTAAGCTTCTGCTTGACCCTGAAGAAGCAAGGGATCTGCTTCAGTCCTGCATAAGCAGGAACCAGACGGCAAAAGCAAGGCTTTTGCAGGAGCTGATCCGGATGGGGGAGCTCCCGATGCCTTTGGTGACGGGGAAGCTGCATATATCTTCCCGGACGGTCAAAAGCCTGGAAAGCCAGGGGGCTTTATGCACCGTAGCAAAAAAAAGCTACCGGGATCCGGTGAAAATCTCCGAAAAAACTGCCGACAGCAGGATGCAGGAATATGGAAGGGAGAAAAGACTGGATCCTGCCCAGCAGGAAGCGGCCGATGGGATTCTTGGTGATTTTGATAATGGGAAACGGGATACCAGCCTGATTTATGGGATAACGGGAAGCGGGAAAACGGAGGTTTACCTTGCCGTGATTGAAGGCATGATCCGGCGCGGGAGGCAGGCGGTTGTGCTGATCCCGGAAATCGCCCTGACTTATCAGACGTTGCTGCGTTTCTATGTGCGTTTTGGGAACCGGGTATCGGTGATGAATTCTACGCTTTCCCAAGGAGAAAAATACGATCAGTGGGAGAGGGTAAAAAGGGGGGAGATAGACATAGTGATTGGCCCAAGATCGGCCCTTTTTGTCCCTTTTCCCAATCTGGGGGCCATTATTATTGATGAAGAACATGAGAATACATATAAAAGCGAAGCGATGCCGAAATACCATGCCAGGGAGACGGCGGAAAAAATTGCATCCATGCATGATGCGATCGTAGTACTCGGTTCCGCTACGCCTTCCCTGGAAGCATATTACCGGGCGAAAACCGGGAAATACCGATTGTATGAGCTGACGAAAAGGCAGGAAGGAAGTAAACTGCCGTCGGTTTATACGGTGGATTTACGGGAAGAATTAAAACAGGGGAACCGGTCGGCTTTCAGCAGGAAACTGCACGGGATGATTGAAGAGAGGCTGGCAAAGAAGGAGCAAAGCATCCTTTTTTTAAATAGACGTGGTTATGCGGGGTTTGTGTCCTGCCGGGCGTGCGGGCATGTGATGAAATGCCCGCATTGCGACGTATCCCTTTCGGAGCATATGGGCGGGAAGCTGGCCTGCCATTATTGCGGCTATGAACGGCCGGGGGTGAAAAACTGCCCGGAATGCGGTTCTAAGTATATTCTTGGCTTCCGGGCGGGAACGCAGCAGATAGAGGAGGCTGTCCATAAGGAGTTTCCCGGGGCAAAGGTTCTTAGGATGGATGCGGACAGCACGCGGACAAAAGACAGCTATGAGGAGATCTTAAATGCATTTGCCAACGGGGAGGCGGATATCCTGCTCGGCACTCAAATGATCGTCAAAGGGCATGACTTCCCCAATGTAACGCTGGTAGGGATATTGGCGGCGGATTTATCCCTTCATATTAACGATTACCGGGCCGGGGAACGGACTTTCCAGCTTCTGACCCAGGCGGCAGGACGTGCAGGAAGGGGGAAGCAAGGCGGGGAAGTGGTGATTCAGACTTATGATCCGGGGCATTACAGTATCGTTTATGCCGCAAGGCAGGATTATAAAGGGTTCTATGAGGAAGAAATGATGTACCGTGAGATGCTCTTATATCCTCCGGCAGCTCATATGCTGGCTATCCTGGTAGCCTCCCCGGTACAGGAGGAAGGAAAAAAGCTGGCGGTTCAAATCGGTGTGCTTTTAAAACGGCGGGAAGCTGTTTTGACAGGAGAGGAAGGAAAAGGGCTTCATGTGATTGGCCCGGCAGCAGCTTCCATAGGAAAAATACAGGATATTTACCGTTTTATGATTTATGTAAAGCATAAGGATTATGGAAAGTTGATTGCGGCTAAAAACAGTGTGGAAGCCTATTTGGAAGAAAGGGCTGAAAATGGCAGGGCGGAAAAAGGGACTGTTCAATTCGATTTTGACCCTGTGTGCGCTTATTAGAGGAATTAACATCATTTAGTAAAAGAATGCAATGATGAAAGAAAGGATAGAATAAATATGGCAATCAGGAACATAAGAGAAATTGGAGATGCAGTGTTAAATAAGAAATGTAAGGAAGTAAAGGAAATGACGCCCCGCATCAGGGAACTGGTGGAAGATATGCTGGAAACCATGTATGAGGCTTGCGGCGTCGGGCTGGCAGCCCCGCAGGTGGGCATATTAAAAAGGATTGTTGTAATCGATGTGACGGGGGAAGACCCTTATGTAATGATCAATCCGCGGATATTGGAAACGAGCGGGGAGCAGACGGGCCAGGAAGGATGTCTGAGCGTCCCTGGAAAGTCCGGGATCGTCACAAGGCCTAATTATGTAAAAGCAGTCGCTTATAATGAAAATATGGAACAATATGAAATAGAGGCTACGGAATTGCTGGCAAGAGCCATCTGCCATGAACTGGATCATCTGGAAGGGGATTTGTATGTGGATAAGGTGGAAGGGCCATTGATGGATGTGGCGGATCTGGAAGACGAGGAAGAAGAGTGAAAGGGTATGACGGTGTATGAAGATCGTATTTATGGGAACGCCGGATTTTGCAGTAGGGGCTTTGGAGGCTATTGTAAAAGCGGGGCATGAAGTGACGGCAGTGGTGACGCAGCCGGATAAATCAAAGGGAAGGGGAAGAGGCATGCAGATGCCGCCGGTGAAAGAATGTGCGTTGAAGTACGGGATTTCGGTACTGCAGCCGGTAAAAATCAGAGAACCGGAAGAAATAAGGAAGCTTTCGGCATTGGAGGCGGATGTCTTTATAGTGGCGGCTTTTGGGCAGATCCTGCCGGAAGAGATCCTAAAGATGCCGCGGTTTGGCTGTGTGAACATCCATGCTTCCCTGCTTCCGAAATACCGGGGGGCTGCGCCTATACAATGGGCGATCCTGAACGGGGAGGAAGAAACAGGGATTACAATTATGCAGATGGACCGGGGACTGGATACCGGGGATATGCTGATAAAATGCGTGGTTCCCATTGACAGAAGAGAAACGGGGGAGTCTTTGCACGATAAATTATGCGAGGCAGGGGCCAAACTGATTGTGGAAGCATTGCCGAAGATTGAAAAGGGCGTCCTTAAGCCGGAGAAGCAAAAGGAAGAAGAGGCAAGCTATGTGGGAATGCTGAAGAAGTCTTTGGGGTTGATTGATTGGGCAAAGGATGCTGTTGTCATTGACCGTTTAGTGCGTGGACTAAATTCCTGGCCCAGTGCGTATACTTATTATCATCAGAAGAATTTGAAGATATGGGAGAGCGAACCGGTAGTGGATAAGGAAGGCTATGGGGCTCCAAAGGATGTCGGCTGCATTGAAAAGGTGGAAAGGGAAGCTTTTTATGTAAGGACAGGCAACGGTCTTTTAAAAGTCACCAAGGTGCAGATAGAAGGGAAAAAACGGATGGCGGTGAAAGATTTCCTGTTAGGGTATCCTGTGGAAGAGGGGCTGCGGCTTGGCTTATAAAAGCAGGGAAATGAGAAGCATCGGTTTGCCCGGATCCCGGATGACGGCGGCAGCCGTATAGAGCGAAGGATGAAGTTAGGAGGTTGATTTTTATGTATGGACATTATGGTTTTTATTTTGATCCTACGTATATTCTTGTATTGATAGGGGCGGCGCTGTGTATGGCGGCCAGCAGCAGCTTAAACAGCACATATAGCAAATATGCGAAGGTGCGCTGCATGAGCGGGATGACAGGGGCGGAAGCGGCAGCGAGGATCCTGAACTATTCGGGTATTCACGATGTGAGGATCGAACATATAAACGGCAAGCTGACGGATCATTATGATCCCAGGAATAAAGTGCTGCGGCTTTCTGACAGTACTTATCAATCCAATTCCGTGGCGGCGATCGGCGTGGCGGCGCACGAATGCGGACATGCCGTACAGCATCAGAAAGGATATGCGCCGTTAAAGATAAGAAGCGCATTAGTCCCGGCGGCAAATATCGGTTCCAGGCTTGGGATCCCGATGATTCTTTTAGGAGTCCTGCTTGGCCTCAACTCTACGTTTGTACAAATTGGGATTTGGGTCTTTTCCTTATCCGTATTGTTTCAGGTGGTGACTTTGCCGGTAGAATTTAATGCCTCATCAAGGGCATTGGTAATGCTGCAGGATTATGGGATTACCGGAGGCCAGGAAACAGGGTACTGTCAAAAGGTATTGCGTGCGGCAGCCCTTACTTATGTAGCGGCGGCGGCATCGTCCATTTTGCAGCTTTTGCGCCTGGTGCTGTTGTTTGGGAATAGAAGGCGGGATGATTGATCAAGGGCATATGACGGACAGGAGAAATAGGGAGGCGGCCGCGGGTCCCAGTAAAAAGGACGTGCAATCTATATTTTTCCTGAAGGTCCCGGCTGTGTGCCGAGGGGGTTGTCATGGATACACGTGAATTGATTTTGGATATGCTGCTGGAAATAGAAGGCGGGAAGATTTACAGCAATGTCCTGATAAGGGATGTACTGGATAAATATGATTACCTGCCCGTGAAAGAGAAGGCGTTTGTGAAGAGGGTGACGGAAGGCGTCCTGGAACGGCGGATACAGATAGACTATATCATCAATGTTTTTTCCAAAGTCCCTGTAGAAAAAATGAAGCCTTTGATACGCAATCTGCTTAGGATGAGCGTATATCAGATCCTTTTTATGGATGCCGTCCCCGACGCGGCGGCGTGCAACGAGGCCGTAAAGCTTGCCGGAAAGCGGAAATTCCATTCGTTAAAGGGCTTTGTCAATGGGGTATTGCGGAATATTTCCAGAAAAAAAGCGGAAATCTTTTCCGGCCGGGAGTCGGGTTTTTATCCGGATGAGGAAAAGGAGCCTGCGTTGCATTTATCGGTTGTTTATTCCATGCCGGAATATCTGGTCCATATGTGGCTGGATGATTTTGGAATGGCGCAGACGAAAAGGATGCTTCAAGCCATGTTGAAGATCCGGCCGGTGACGGTGAGATGGAAGGAGTCTTTGCCGGAAAAAGAAAAGGAAGCCTGGCTGGCAAAAGTAAAAAAGGCCGGGATGGAAGTAAGGCAGCATCCTTATCTGCCTTATGCCTATGACGTCAGCCACGTGGACGGTATTAGGAAAATCCCTGGGTTTGATGAGGGCGTTTTTACGGTACAGGATGTCAGTTCCATGCTTTGCATAGAATGTGCGGGAATAGAAGAAGGCAGCTTTATCGTTGACGTCTGTGCCGCGCCTGGAGGGAAATGCATCCATGCGGCAGAAAAAACCGGGAAAAGCGGCAAAGTGCTTGCCAGGGACATTGCAAAAGAAAAAATAAGATTTATCCGTGAAAACGCACAAAGGCAGAGGATAGATAATATAAAGGCGGAGTGTTATGACGCGGCGGAGTATGATGATACTTTGACTAAGAAAGCGGATGTGGTTTTGGCGGACGTCCCTTGCTCCGGCCTGGGGGTCCTGGGCAGGAAAAGGGATATTAAATATAACTTGACGCAGGAGATGCTTTCAGAGCTTCAAAAGATACAAAGAAGGATATTAAGTACGGTTTGGGAGTATGTCAGGCCGGGCGGATTGCTTGTTTACAGTACATGTACGGTGCGCAGGGAAGAAAACGAAGAAAATGCCAGGTGGTTTCTCGATCATTACCCATTTATGCCGGTAGATATCAGCGGAAGGCTGGAAGGAGTGCCGGAAACGGCGACGGCAACGGAAGGTTATGTGCAGCTTATGCCGGGGATCCATGAGACGGATGGTTTTTTTATCGCGGTATTTTGCAGGAAAGTAGTGTGAGAAGTGCTTCTAACCACTCGCAGCAGAGGCTGCTTCGTGGAGAAGC
>CAOKPU010000011.1 GCA_948470755.1 uncultured Lachnospiraceae bacterium
GCAGGGATGATTTTGTATATGATGCTGCGGATTGGCCAGGGAACGGCGGTGACGGAGATCATGCCTCAGCTTCTGACGCTTGGCGTGGCGGCAATGAGGCTGATTCCCAGCGCCAATCGCATTAATAATTATTTGACGTCTATCTCTTATTTCGAGCCATTCTTTATGGGCGTTACCGATAACCTGCAAGAGGAGATCCGGGATGAAAGCGTAAATTATGATGAGGAAGCTTACCGGAAGAAAAAGGATATAGAGAAGCTTCCTGTGAAAAAAGAAATCCTGTTGAAAGAAATTACTTATAAATACCCTAATTCGGAAGCGCTGATTTTCGATAAGGCAACGATGCGCATCCCGGTAGGGAAATCCGTGGGCATCGTAGGGACTTCCGGCGCCGGAAAGACGACCGTGGTAGATATTATGCTTGGGCTTTTACGGCTGCAGTCCGGCCGGATCCTGGCGGATGGGGTGGAAGTAAGGGATCATTATGAGTCCTGGCTGAAGAATATCGGCTATATACCCCAGACGATCTTTATGATTGATTCCACCATACGGAAAAACGTGGCTTTTGGTTGTGCGGATGAAGACATTGATGACGGGAAAGTGTGGCAGGCCTTGAAGGAAGCCCAATTGGATGAGTTTGTGAAGGGGCTGCCGGAAGGGCTGGATACGGGCATTGGGGAAAGAGGGATCCGGTTGTCCGGAGGGCAGCGGCAAAGGATCGGCATTGCCAGGGCGTTGTTTGAAGATCCGGAAGTGCTTGTATTGGATGAGGCCACCTCGGCCCTGGATAACGATACGGAGGCGGCGATCATGGAGTCGATCAATCATCTGCATGGGCGGAAGACATTGATTATTATTGCCCACAGGCTGCAGACGATAGAAAAATGCGATATCGTCTATCGTGTGGAAGAAGGACGTGTATCTAAGATGCGGTAAGAAGGGATAAGGGAAATGGTAAAGTTTGTATGGGATATGTATAAGAAGTATGAGGAGGCTGTCAGCTATCTGTTTTTCGGCTTTCTCGCTTTTGTGGTCAATATGGCGGCATACGCTTTGGCGGCATGGATGCTGGGGGCCGATGACGATAAAGTAGCACTTGTCCTGGCGGCAACCGTGTTTGCATGGGTGGCGGCGGTATTGTTTGCTTATTGGACGAACCGTACATTTGTATTTAAGAGCAAGGTAAAGGACAGGAAGGCAGTCTGGAAGGAATTCTCAGCCTTTGTAGGGGCAAGGATCGTTACAGGGGTGATGGAGCTGGTAATTATGTATGTCATGGTGGATTTGGCCGGGATCGGGAATATGATTGCAAAATTCGTATGTAATGTAGTGGTTATCGTTTCTAATTACATATTCAGCAAGCTTTTGGTATTTAAGAGAAAAGAAGGTTAAGGGTTGGGTGGAGTATATGGGGAAGGGCGGATATACGGCGAAACGTCAGGCGAATTATGAACTGCTTCGTATCATTGCTATGTTTATGGTAGTTGCTTTGCATTATTTAAGCCATACGGGAATGCTTCTTAGCGCGGGAAGCGGCGGAAGCGTCAATCAGTTTTTGGGGATGTTGGTGGAGTCTTTTTGCATTGTGGCTGTCAATGTATATGTGCTGATCAGCGGGTATTTCCTGGTGGAAGCAGGTTTTAAGATAAAACGGATCCTTATTTTGGTTTGCCAGGTGCTTTTTTATGCGATGCTGGTTCCCCTGATCATGATGGGGACAGGGATATTTGCAGGGGAAGGGGAAGGCATATACCGGATACTGCAATATATGTTCCCCTTACAGACAGAGCATTACTGGTTTGCCGTTTCCTATGTTTTTTTGTATTTATTCAGCCCTGTGCTAAATGCGGCGGCAAAGTCCATGAGCAGGCGGCAGCTTCAGATTACGATAGCGGGCCTGTTGTTTCTTTTTTGCGGTTGGAAAAGCGTGATGCCGGTGCAGTTTGCTATAGACAGGTTCGGGTATGATTTTGGATGGTTTTTGTGCGTATATCTTGTGGCGGCTTATATACGGCTGCATGGGTGCCGGCTGATCGGGAATGCAAGACGGGCGTGGGGAATATATGCCGGCTGCGCTTTGGCAATTTTTGCAATAGGGGCAGGAGCCTATCTGGTAAATGGAAAGACGGGGCTTTTTACGTATTATATGGAAGTGCCTTATCACTATAACTTTATCCTCTGCCTGTTTGGCGCGGTAGGTTTGTTTGGCGCTTTCCGATTTGTGAGGGTTCCGAAAGGGAAGGTGCAGGAGTGGGTCTGCAGACTCTCATCTCTTACGTTTGGCGTATATTTGTTCCATGAACATATTGATATCAGGAATGAATGGGTTCGATGGATAGAAGATTTTACAGGGCCGGCGGCGGAGGCCGGCCCCGGGGGATTTATCCTTCATCTGTTTTTATCGGTCTTTCTTATTTATATGGCAGGGAGTTTTATCGATGCGGTGAGGCAGAATATCTTCCGTTTTGCGGGAAGATATCTGGCGGGACGGAAAATAAATGCGTGGGTGGATGCGCTGGATAAAGAGTTCCGGTAAGAGGAGTTTGTGGATATGGGAATTGTTGCGGCGGAGGAAAAGAAAATAAATAGGGGAAGGGTGATTCTGGAAAAGGCGGTTTTCCCGGCGGTTCTCCTGATTTATCCCTTGCTGCTTATCAATCAGGGAATTGATATTACCGATACGACGTATTCTCTTGGCTATTACCGTTTTATGGACGAGATGGATCTGACATGGGTATTGGCTACTTATCTGGCCAATGTGATTGGCGCGTTTTTTATGAGCCTGCCTATGGGGGATACGCTTTTGGGGATGAATATGTATACCGGGCTGCTGGCGGCGGCCATCGCGTTGATCGGTTATTACGGGATGAAGAAATGGATGCCGGCATGGACGGCGTTTGTTGGGGAAGTAATAGCCCTTAGTTTATGTTGGTGTCCTACTACGATCCTGTATAATTATCTGACGTATTTTTTCTTTGCAGCCGGATCCCTTCTCTTGTGTAAAGGGCTTCTGGAAAATAAAAACAGATACTTTGTGTCAGCCGGCGTCTGCCTGGGGTTGAATGTCATGGTGAGATTCCCCAATCTGGCGGAGGCGGCGCTGATCGTAGTGGTCTGGTATGCAGGTTGGCAGAACAAGGATGCCGTTGCGGTGACTGTAAAAAGGACAGGGTTGTGCCTGGCGGGATATCTGGCGGGGCTTGGCAGCATACTGCTTGTCATTATTTTAAAATATGGCGCCGGGGCGTTTACCGGTATGATTGCAGGATTGTTCGGGATGACAGGGGAGGCTTCTGATTATACTTTAGCCGGTATGGTATGGTCTACCGCTTCCGCATATCTTGCAGGGCTGAAATGGATGGGGTATATGCTTCCATGCATCGGGGCGGGCATTGTACTGTTCCGCATCCGCAAAGGGCAATATGAAAAGTTGAAAAAATTCCTTTTTTGCGCGGGAATCCTTGTCCTGCTGCGCTTTTATTGGGGGCGGGGAATGTTTTCCCTGCGGTATTATAACGAGGGCTGTATTTTCCAATGGATGATGCTCTTCCTCATTCTTTCCCTTGTCTGCTGTGCGGCGGGGATAGGGGGATTTGTTGTGGAAGACAGGAAAAAGGGGCAGGCGCTTGGGATGACGGCTTTGATCATCCTGTTGATTACTCCTTTGGGAAGCAATAATTATACTTACCAGAACATGAATAACCTGTTTTTCCTTGCACCGTATACCTTATGGATGTGTCACGGCATATGGGCGAAAACGAAGGATAATAGTATCCACTTCCCATGGCGGGCATTTGTACTGGTCATTCTTGTTATGACGCTCGTGCAGGGGATTGGATTTGGGTGCAATTATGTATTCCGGGATGGGATATATGGGGAGAAACGGGATGCCATGGTGGATAACAGCCCGGCATTAAAGGGGATGTATACTACCGGGGAAAATGCAGAAAGCCTTACAGGGTTGATTGATTTTTGCAAGGAAAGCGGGGTGGGAAGCGAACCCGTCCTGTTATGGGGGGATGCGCCGGGGCTTAGTTATATTCTGGATGTCCCGTCCGCCATTTTTACCACCTGGCCGGAAATCCCAAGCAATACGTATGACGCCCTGGATCTGGCGCTTATGGAATTGGATTGGAATCCGGATATCATCTTGCACAATGAACCGGGGAAGGGTATAGTGGAAGGGGAGAAAACGGATCTGATCCTGGATTATATTGCAAAGAATCATTATATATGTATTTTCGAGAATAGCAGCTATAAGATATATCGGGCATCCTGACATAGGCAGCAGCGGGAAAATAGGAGGAAGGATATGATTAACTTTAATGTACCCCCTTTTACGGGAAAAGAAATGGAATATATGAAACAGGCGGTGGATGAACAGAAAATTTGCGGGGATGGTACATTTACCAGAAAGTGCAGCAAGTGGATAGAGGAAAAGACACGGACGGCAAAATGCCTGTTGACGACTTCCTGCACCCATGCTCTGGAAATGGCGGCATTGCTTGCGGATATCCGGCCAGGGGATGAGGTGATCATGCCGTCCTATACCTTTGTTTCCACGGCGGATGCTTTTGTGCTGCGGGGGGCAAAGGCTGTTTTCGTGGATATACGGCCGGATACGATGAATATGGATGAGGAGTTGATCGAACCGGCCATTACAGATAAGACAAGGGCGATTGCGGTAGTGCATTATGCAGGCGTAAGCTGTGAGATGGACAAGATCATGGATATTGCAAAGAGGCATGGGCTGCTCGTAGTGGAAGACGCGGCGCAGGGCATGATGGCGGATTATAAAGGGAAAGCGCTGGGGACCATAGGGGATTTCGGATGCTTTAGCTTTCATGAAACAAAGAATTACAGCATGGGCGAAGGCGGCGCTTTGCTGATCAAGGATAAAAATTGCGTGGAAGATGCGGAGATATTCAGGGAAAAGGGTACGGACAGGAGCAAGTTCTACAGAGGCGAAGTAGATAAATACCGCTGGATCAATTATGGCTCTTCCTATCTGCCGAGCGATATGAATGCGGCTTATTTATATGCACAGTTGGAATTGGCGGATGAAATTAACGATATCCGTTTGTCCAGATGGAATTGTTATTATCAGCAGTTAAAGCCTTTGGAAGAATGCGGGAAGGTGAGCCTTCCGGCCGTCCCTGAAGGCTGCGTCCATAACGGGCATATGTTCTATATTAAGACAAAGGATTTAGAGGAAAGGACGGAACTAATCGGTTTCCTGAAGGAGAACGGGATTATGGCGGTGTCCCATTATGTGCCTCTCCATTCAGCCCCGGCGGGAAGGAAGTTCGGGCGGTTTCATGGGGAAGACAGATATACAACAAAAGAAAGCGAAAGGCTTTTGCGTCTTCCTATGTTCTATAGGCTGACAGAAGAAGAAGTGTTGCATATCAGCGGCAAAGTAAAGGAATTCTATGGTGTTTAGGGACTTCTGTAAAAAGCATGGGAATTGCATATTGGCTTGGGCGTGGCTTTTGCTTCTCCTGTTGTTTATCGGCGTCCGTTATGATTATTATTACGATCTGAATGACGATGTGTTGATAAAAGATTTGATGGCAGGAGTATATACCGGGGAGCCGGAAGGGCATAATATACAGGTTCTGTATCCTCTTAGCCTTGCCATTAGTTTCGTCTACCGGATCCTGCCAGGGATGCCGGTGTATGGGATGTTTTTATGTCTTTGCCAGTTTGGCTGTCTGTACCTTCTGGTAAAAAGGAGCTTGTCCTTTTGCAGGGGAACGGGGGCGAAAATATGTCTGGCAGGGGCCGGGGGATGCATAGTTGCCGGGCTTTTTTTAGAACATCTTGTTTTTGTGCAATATACGGTGGTTTCCGGGCTGCTTTCCGCAACGGCAGCGTTTTTATTTATAACGGCAAAGAAGGAGGCTCTTGCCGGGGGGTTTATCAGAAGGAATATGCCAAGCGTTCTTTTGGCAGTTTTGGCGTTCCAGCTTCGGACGGAAATGATGGAACTGCTGCTTCCTCTCATGTGCGTAGCGGGAGTATATCGCTGGTGCATGGAAGAGAAGATTTTCACGAAAGAAAATTATAAAAAGTATTTTGCGGTGTTTGGCATGATACTGACGGGGATGGGGGTTTCGTGGGCATGGGACCGGGCGGCCTTTTCCGGGAGCTGGCAGCCCTATGTGGATTTTTTTAACAGCAGGACGGAGCTGTATGACTTTCAGGGCATCCCGCCGTATGAAGGGAATGAAGAATTGTACGATAGGCTGGGGATGACGAAGAGCGGGCAGGCCATGCTGCTGGAACAATATAACTTTGGACTGGACGACGGCCTGGATGCGGCAACGCTGGATGAGTTGGTAAAGTATCAGGATCAGGCAGGAAAAGCATCCCTGCAGATGGGCGACAGGATAAAAGAAAGCATCAGATCGTACCGGTACCGGATATTCCATAAAGAACCTTTTGGCTCCGGCCGGCCGGATGATTATCCATGGAATTATATGATGATCTTGGCATATGCGGCCGTATTGGCCGCAGGGGCGGTAAAAACTGCGGGGAAAGGCCGGACGGCATATGGCTCTTTTATCAGGACTGCCGGTATCCTGTTTTTTTTGTTTGCGGTAAGGACGGCCCTTTGGATGTTTATCCTGATAAGAGGAAGGGATCCGGTACGGGTTACCCACTCTTTATATTTGATGGAATTATGCGTTTTAATCGCGATGCTTTTTATGGAATGCGCAAGGGACGGTTTTGATACGGGAAGGGAAGAGGCGCTACGGCATCCGTCCGGGGCAGGAAGGATGTTCATCCGCTATCCGGCATTGATTACCGTTATTTTTGCCATGGCCGGAGGACTCGCCGTGCCTTATGGGATATGGGGGGCTGATGAGGAGTCCGGGAACCGGGCGGCGGCGAACATCGTATATGAAGGTATGAAAGAGTACGGGAAGGCCCATAGCGGATGCTTTTATTTTCAGGATGTCTATTCGGCGGTATCCTATCCTTTTGAGCCGTATGCGGGGACTGTTTATTCGGAAAAAATATTTGCAGGAGTAGATAATAGCCTTGCCAATTATGACATTATGGGAGGATGGCTGGTAAAAAGCCCTTCTCAGAGGAAAAAGCTTAAAAATTTCGGGATAAGCTCCATGAGGGATGGGCTGCTCTATCAGGAGAACGTATATTTAATGGCGGAGCTGGAAAAGGGTACGGAAGATTTCCTTGCGTATTTTGAAGAACAGGGCATAGGGGTGGAAATGGAATTAACCGATGAAATATGCGGGGTGATCGGCGTATACCGGATAGGGGCAAGGCAGCCGGAGTAGCGGATATGGAGGCGTTTATGGGGAAGATTAAGATAGAGGGGGAAAGGATCGTCCTAAGACGGATGGAATACGAAGACACGGATTCTATTGTAAGATGGCGCAACAACGAAAGGGTGAGGAGCCATTTTATCTATCGGGAGAGATTTACCTCGGAAGGGCATCGTCACTGGATAGATGCCATGGTCGGCACAGGAAAGGCAGTCCAGTTCATAATCTGTGAAAAAGACAGTATGCGCCCGGTGGGCAGCGTATATTTCCGGGATATCGACAGGGAGGGAAAAGAGGCGGAATATGGCATTTTCCTGGGAGAAGACGATGCGGTGGGAAAAGGCTACGGTACGGAGGCTGCAAAATTAGCTGTGGGATATGCTTTTTCAAAGCTGGGCCTGCGGCGGCTGATCCTCCGTGTATTTACAGATAACGGGGCGGCTGTGAAAAGTTATGAGAATGCCGGCTTTGTAAAGAAGGATATTTTAAAAGATGTGGAGTGTTCGGATGGGGAAAGGAAGGATATGTTTCTGATGTCCATAGAGAAAAAAAAGTTGATCAGCTTTGTTATTCCATGTTACTGTTCGGAACTGACGCTGCCTAAGGTGGTAGAGGAAATCAGGGAAACGGTGCAGGGCTTGCAAAATCAGGGGAAGGCCTATGATTATGAGATCATCCTGGTCAATGACTGTTCGCCGGATGATACTTTTGCCGTCATCAGGAGACTATGCGGAGAGGATCAAAAGATAAAAGGAGTGGATTTGGCGAAGAATTTTGGGCAGCATGCAGCGCTTATGGCGGGCTTTCATCAGGTAAAAGGGGAAGTGGTAATCTGTCTGGATGATGACGGGCAGACGCCGGCGGATGAGGCGGGCAAATTGCTGGAGCAGATAGAAAAGGGTTCCGATGTGGTATATGCCAGATATGAGCATAAGAAACACTCTCTTTTCCGCAATTTCGGGAGCCGGGTCAATGAGGAGATGGCGCGGATCATGCTGGGAAAGCCGAAGGATTTGTATGTTTCCAGTTATTTTGCGGCAAGGCGTTTTGTAGTGGAAGAAATGAAAAGGTATACCAATGCTTTTCCGTATGTAATTGGCCTTGTACTGCGCACGACAAAAAGGATCAGCAATGTGACAATCTGCCATAGGGAAAGGGAAATAGGGAGTTCCGGTTACACATTCGGGAAGTTGTTCGCTTTATGGTTTAACGGGTTTACGGCTTTTAGCGTAAAGCCGCTGCGGATGGCGACCGCTGTAGGCTGTTTGTTTTCGATGGTTGGTTTCCTGTACGGTTTTTATACGGTTATCAAAAAGTTTGTCAACCCGGATGTGCCGATGGGATTCAGTTCCCTTATGGCGGCAATTGTTTTTATGGGCGGGATGACGATGATGATGCTGGGGTTGGTAGGGGAATACATTGGGAGGATGTATATTTCCATGAATAATTCCCCTCAGTTTGTGGTTAAGGAAACGGTAAATGAAGATGGATGATAGAAGAAGCAATCGGATAAAGGCATGGTTTGTTCCCTTTTTGGCTTTTTTGGGAACATGGTGCCTGCCTTACATGCTGAATTTAAAAGGGGAAGCTCTTGTCGTCAGCAATAGCTGGTTTGGCGTTTTTATATGGGCTGTCTTATGGTTTTTGACGGATAAAGCATCGGAGGCGGGAAAAGCAAGGGATAGAAGGGAAAAAGCGGCGGCTTACGTGCTGGGATTCTTATTCTCTTTATGCCTTGCTTTTGGCGTATCGCTGGAACGGGCGGAAAATGTGGATTTCGGCAATGGTATGATGTGGCTTTCCATAGCGGTGTGGGCCGGGATTTTTGGTTTGTGGACGAGTAAAGGATGGGAAATCCTGGAAAACAGGGCGGACGGAAAGAAAGAGGCGGTAGAAAACCGGCTCTTGCAGGTAAGTGGATGGAAGAGGAAAGGATTGGATTGGATCGGAAAATGGGAAAGGCTGTCAGGAAAAAAACGGGCCGGGATTTTGTTTGTTTTTTTCCTCTTATGCTGGCTTCCCGTATTTCTTGCCGTGTATCCGGGGTTTTTTGTATATGACGCCCAGGATGAACTGATACAGGTACAGACAAGAAACTTTACGACCCATCATCCGTTGCTTCACGTGATCGGGTTGGGCGGGGTGATACTTGGGATAAATAAACTGACGGGTTCTTATAATGCAGGCATTGGGGTTTATACTTTTTTGCAGATGTGCCTGTTGGCGGGGGTTTTTACTTATGTAATAGGTTATATGAAAAAGTGTGGGATAAAGCGTATGATCCGGGTAATTACGGCTTTTTATTTCGGCCTTTTCCCGGTGATTGTCATGTTTGTGCTTTGTTCTGCAAAAGACGGGATCTTTACCGGGGCGATGCTCCTTCTCTTGACGGCCTTGGATGAAATGGCAAAAGAGAAAAAAAACTTTTTTGCCGGCTGGAAAAAAACCCTGTTTTTTGCCTGCAGCGCCGTAGTCATGATGTGCTTCCGGCATAATGGAATGTATGCCTTTCTCGCGCTTTCCCCATTTCTTCTTTTTTATATGAAAGGATGCCGTAAAAAGGCCGGCGTCTTGCTGGGAGCAATATTTGCCGTATATTTTTTGATATCCGCAGGACTTGCGGGAGTTCTTGGGGCAAAAGGCTCAGGAAGGCAGGAGATGCTCACTGTGCCGATCCAGCAATTGGCAAGGGTATACCGCTATGACAGGGAAAGCCTCAGTGAGGAAGAGGAAGAAATTTTATATGAGATATTGCCCGAAGAGGCTTTTCGGTTTTATGCGCCAAAGGTTTCGGACGGGGTGAAGATATGGTTTCAGAACGACGCCTTTGCGGCTGATCCGGTAAAATATGGGAAATTATGGATGGGAATAGGGATGAAACATCCGTTTACTTATCTGAATGCATGGCTTATGACGTCATATGGGTTCTGGTACCCGGATACGGTGATTGATGTATATCGGGGGAACAGCGTCTTTACGTTTACTTATGAAGACAGCTCTTATTTCGGTTATGAAGTGGAGCAGCCCGGGACGCGGGAAAGCAGGCTGCCTTGGCTGGACGAATGTTACCGGAAACTGTCGCTGGAGATTACCCAGCAGAAGGTTCCGCTTATTTCCATGTTGTTTTCGCCGGGCTTTCTTTTTTGGATATTTGCTTTTGCGGCTGGGTATGCTTTTTGTAGAAAAGAAGACAGGCTGTTTTTACCTTTTGCCATGATATTCCTTGTCTGGCTGACGGTTATCTTAGGCCCGACTTATCTGCCGAGATATGTATTGATTTTATGGTTCGCCCTGCCCGGGGCTTTGTCTGTCCTGGGGGATTGAGCGAGGCGGCATATTATTTGCTTCAACGGTTATGGCGGTTTGCATACGGCAGACAGCAATATTCTTGTAAACTTTTGGCAACTGTGCTATACTTACCCAAGTATAGCCAAAATACGGCATTTCCTGCGGCTTGTTTATGCCGCCGTAAGAAAGGGTGAAGGAACCCTTCCTGTAGATAGAAATAGAAGAAAAGATGACGAATGGAGAAACCGGGATGTATAGAGTTGTGAAAAAGAGCCGTGCAATACAAAGTGTAATTATATTATTTACTTTGTTTATCATGTTTACGATATATCCTTTACGGCTGTGGGAGGAAAATATCCCATCGGTGAGCAATCAGAGGCTTGCCGGGTCTTCCGACAGCGTGAGCGAAGATTATATGCTGCAGCGTTTTATTGCCCAGTATGATCATTTGGGTACGATTAATTTGTATGTGGTGGATTTTGAAAATGGGTGGAACAGGGATCAAAGGGTTGATTTCTTCATTTTCCGTATGTTGGATTCCAATATGGAGATTATGTTTGAAGAAAAAATCAACGTGAATTTTAACGAGGTTCCCGGTTTTTGTTCCGTATATATAAATGAAGATTTGGAGGTGGGGAAGGATTACTATTATTTCCTGCAGGGCATGGACGGAAGCCGGGTATGGTTTGGGTTGGAAGAAACCGGGACGGCGGGGACCCCTTATGTCAGCCGCCTGATTTATAACTACGATGAACTGGAAGGATACAATATTATAGGGGAATATAATTATACCGTGCCTTTGCGCAAGGATAAGGTTTTTAAGTATGACGCTGCCCTGCTTGCGGCAGCCGTTATTCTTGTGGCGGCGGTAGAGCTTTATTATAGAAGTACGAAAAAGGACAAGCTGATTACTATAGAAAAAACAGTGCGCTGTACAGGGAACCTTCTCGTTGGGGCGGGGACGCTTTATGCCGTATGGAATATAACGATACGGCAGTTTTTCAGCGGCAACCGGCTGGATAATGTATTTTACACGGCCGGCGCGCTTATGGGAAGCGCAACTTTGCTGTATATGATTAACTATAAAAGGGACAGGGCGTCGTATATCCCTTTGGGAAAAAGATTTACGGATAACTGGCAGGATATCTTACAGACGATCTTCCTGGCGGCCGGGGTATGGGCCTGCTGCAATTATATGAATGGATTGTATGAAATCCATCATAGGGTGGCGGAACGTCAGTTTATTGTCTTTTTATCTCTGGCGGCTATCGTCATGTGCGCAAAAAAGGATATTTTTAATAAGTTTACGGTTATTTACGGGATCATCGCAGCAGGCATTGTGTTATGGTACCGTAGTATTTATGTGGACTACATTGCTATGGATGAATGGGATCTTAGGATCCTCCGGTGGGGCATCGCGGCAGCGGTATTGGCCGGTTTCCTGCTGGTAAATATTATCATGCAGTTTTTGAAAAGAGAGAAGATGTCCCGCCTTTGCCGATGGTATGGCGTTCTTCTGGCGGCGTTTTTTATCATGATCATTGTGCTGCGCAATACGAGATGGTGGACGGTAGTCCTGGTTGTGTCGTATACGCTGTTTTATATCCGCTATGCTTTTTGGGATAAAAAAGGGCATTTGCTGCAAAATATATGTAATGGATTGTTGCTGAATTTTGTCTGCTCTATGATATTTTCTTTTGCAAGAAGACCGTTTTTATCCTGGATTTATCCAAGGTTCCCGTTTATCTTCCATACCGTGACGGTAACGGCGGTGTATATGACGTTTATTATGTGTGCGGCTTTGGTAAAATTCATGGATAAATACAAGGAGGCGTATTGCAGGGAGGAAGATGCGCCGAAAGGGATGGAAGGGCTTGGGTATCTGTGGAAAGAACTTCTTTTGCTCGGTTTATCTTCGGCATATATGCTGTTTACAGCGTCCAGGACAGGTTTTTTGGCGGTGGCGGTAATGCTTCTTGTGGCAGCCGTCTTCCTTGTAACGGATATAAGGCGGCAGAAGGTAAAAAAAATAGCCGTTTGGATTGGGATGATGGTTTGCTGTGTTGTCTGGTGTTTTCCGGTTGTATTTACATTCCAGAGGATCATGCCTGCAATCTGCAGCAATATATTCAAATATGAGGTGGAAGAATTCCCGGATGCGATTACCAGGGGGGATGAATGGGATTCCATGTATTATATTACGGTTGCCCGGTTTGCCGAGGTATTTAATAATAAGATTTTCGGCATTCCGGAAAGCGGGAGCAATTCTTATGAGAGAAGTGAAGAATATCAAAGATATAGGGCGAAACGTTTTAACAATAAAGGGGAAGTGGTCTGGGAAGGCGGCGTGGATGAGCTGGACGAGGACATAAACGCGGAAAACAAGGCGGAAGATGCACCGGTTAAGGAAGAAAATAAGGAAAATACGCCGGATGGGCAAGAAGAGAGAAAATTGGACATTATTGGCATTAAGACAGAGGAAGAGAGGTCGGCTGAGGAAGAAGAGGCTGCAAAGAGGGAAGAAGAGGCAAAGAGCGGGAATTTTGAAGAAGTGCAGGAGGAAGTGGAGGAAGAGGCTGAGGATGATTTGAGCGTATACGAGAAGACGGAAGAATACGCCAACGGAAGGATGGATATCTTCCGTGCGTATCTTGAACAGCTCAATCTGGCGGGCCATGATGATATGGGGGCGGTCATGCCTGATGGGACTTTGTCGGTACATGCCCATAATATCTATCTGCAGATGGCCTATGACCATGGCATTGCGGCAGGGGTATTGTTTATCCTTGTGGGGGCGGCAGCTTTTGTACAAGGATGTATTTATTATAGAAGGAAGAAAGACCGGGTCCCCGGTGCGGCGTTGCCGGCAGCGGCAATTGCAGCATTTGCTATGGCGGGGCTGGTAGAGTGGATTTTCCATCTTTGCCATCCGGCCGGGTTCGTGTTAATGCTCGTATTGGCCCCTTTGCTTTTTGATATGGAGGATAAAAAGGATAAGGCAAATGAAAAAAGAAAGAAAACCTTTTAATGTAAAGTTATTTTACCGGAGGACATGTCTGATTATCTATGATATTATCAGCGTGATCTTTGCCAGCTATATGGCTTTGCTGATCCGTTATGAATTTCATCTGGATGCGGTGCCGGAGGATTTCCTGGCCCCGGTCACCCGGTTTTTGCCGGTAAATATAATTTTGACGCTTTTTATTTTTTATTTATTCCGGTTGTATCATAGCTTATGGGCTTTTGCAGGGGAAACGGAACTTCAGAATGTAGTGATGTCCTGTGTGATTTCCGCGGTGTTAAACAGCGTAGGGCTGCAGTTTTTTAAGACGGCAGGGCAGCCGGCGCCCAAGAGCTATTATTTCCTGTATATGTTTGTGCTGATCAGCATGATGTTTGTGAGCCGGTTTTCTTACCGTTTTTTAAGGAGCCAGAAGCATAAGCAGCAAAATAAGAAAAATGGGATTTCCGTTATGGTGATTGGGGCCGGGGAAGCGGCAAATGTAATCATCAAAGAGATTGTCAACAGCAATTTCAGTACAATGGTAATCCGCTGTATTATTGATGATGATAAGGGAAAATGGGGACGATATATCCAAGGGATCAAAGTGGCCGGTGGAAGGGACAGGATTATCGAGTGCGCTGACATTTATGATATTGACGAAATTATTGTGGCGATGCCGTCCATATCCCGTTCGGAATTGCGCAAGATATTGGAAATATGCAAGGAGACAAACTGCAAGCTGCGTTCCCTGCCCGGCATGTACCAGCTTGTAAATGGGGAAGTAAATGTAAGCAAGCTGCGGGATGTGGAAGTGGAGGATTTGCTTGGCAGGGACCCGATCAGTGTGGATCTGGATTCCATCTTAGGGTATGTGCAGAATAAAGCGGTATTGGTAACCGGGGGCGGAGGTTCCATCGGCAGTGAATTGTGCCGCCAGATTGCCAGCCACAGGCCGAAACATCTGATTATTGTAGATATCTATGAAAACAGTGTATATGATATACAACAGGAACTGAAAGCAAGATATCCAAAACTGAAAATGACCGTATTGATTGCTTCGGTACGGAACACGAACCGGATGAATTGGATTTTTGAAAAATATAAGCCGGAAATCGTATATCACGCCGCAGCGCACAAACATGTCCCTCTTATGGAGGACAGCCCTAACGAGGCGGTGAAAAATAATGTGTTTGGGACCTGGAAAACAGCGCAGGCGGCTGCTTTTTACGGGGTAAGGAAATTTGTACTGATCTCCACCGATAAGGCGGTAAATCCGACCAATATTATGGGGGCGAGCAAACGTATCTGTGAAATGATTATCCAGACATTCAATAATCATTATGATACGGAATTCGTGGCAGTGCGGTTTGGGAATGTGCTTGGGAGCAACGGCAGCGTCATCCCGCTGTTCCGCAAACAGATTATGGCCGGAGGGCCGGTTACGGTGACCCATCCCGAGATTATAAGATATTTCATGACGATCCCGGAGGCTGTTTCTCTGGTGCTGCAGGCAGGGGTTTATGCAAAGGGGGGAGAAATCTTCGTATTGGATATGGGAGAGCCGGTGAAAATACTGGATCTGGCGGAGAATTTGATACGTCTGTCCGGCTATCGGGTAGGCGAGGATATAAAGATAGAATTTACGGGATTGCGGCCCGGTGAGAAGCTTTATGAAGAGCTGCTGATGGAGGAAGAAGGGCTGAAGGAGACGGCGAATAAGCTGATCCATGTAGGAAAGCCGATAGAGATTGATGAGATGCAATTCTTTATGCAGTTAAAGAAACTAAAAGAGGAATCCAAAAATGAAAGCGGGGATATCCGTCCGTTGATTCAGGAGATCGTACCTACTTATCATTATAAATAAAATATTTTTACATGGAAAGAAGGGCATTGTTTATGGAAAGAAAAAGGATTTATCTTTCCTCCCCTACGATGCACGGGAAGGAACAGGAATTTGTAAAGGAAGCGTTTGATACAAACTGGGTAGCGCCTCTTGGCCCGAATGTCAATGAGTTTGAAAAAGAGCTGGCGGGATATGTGGGGATTGCCCATGCAGCGGCGCTGGATTCCGGCACGGCTGCCATTCATCTGGCATTGAAACTGGCAGGGGTGAAAGAAGGGGATGTCGTTTTTGTTCCTACTTTAACGTTTTCGGCTACTTGCAATCCGGTGGTTTATGAAAAGGCGGTCCCTGTTTTTATTGACTCCGAGACGGATACATGGAATATGTCGCCGGAAGCTTTGGAGCGCGCATTTGAGAAATATCCACATCCCAGGGCGGTAATTGTAGTACACTTGTACGGAACCCCGGCAAAATTGGATGAAATAATGGACATCTGTAAAGCGCATGATACGGTTCTGATCGAGGATGCTGCGGAATCCTTAAGCAGCACTTATAAGGGGAAGCAGACGGGGACTTTTGGAAAATTTGGGATTTACTCCTTTAACGGGAACAAGATAATTACCACGTCCGGCGGAGGTATGCTGGTATCGGAAGACGGCGATCTGATACAAAAGGCAAGATTCCTTTCCACGCAGGCAAGGGATCCGGCAAGGCATTACCAGCATTCCCAGATAGGATATAATTACCGTATGAGCAATGTAACTGCGGGAATCGGGCGTGGGCAGTTGTTATCCTTAGAAGGGCATAAGAGAAAAAAGAAGGAAATCTATCAAAGATATAAGGCGGCTTTTTCGGATATAGAGGAAATTACAATGAACCCGCTGCATCCCGAAGGGGATGCTAACTGCTGGCTCTCCTGTATGACGATGGCGCAGGGATGTAAGGTGACGAAGGATATGATATTGGACGCCCTGGAAGCGGAAAATATCGAATGCCGGCCCATCTGGAAACCCATGCATTTGCAGCCGGTATTTGAAAGCTGCGATTTTATCGCATTATGCGGGAATGGAAAAAGCGTGGCGGAAGATATCTTCGACAGGGGAGTATGCCTGCCCAGCGATATTAAGAATACGGATGAAGATATGGAACGGATCATTGGGATCATAAGGGAGCTGTATGTATAAAAGATTTGTAAAAAGGGCGTTGGATATTATCCTGTCTTTAGCGGCGATCATCTTTTTAAGCCCTGTGCTTCTGGCGCTGGCTTTGCTGGTACGTTGCAAGCTGGGCAGCCCGGTATTTTTTAAACAGGAAAGGCCGGGGAAAGATGAGAAAATATTTACCTTATGCAAATTCCGTACGATGACGGATAAAAAGGATAAGGAAGGGAAGCTTCTGCCGGATAGTAAGAGGCTGACGAAGTTTGGAAAGGCGATGCGGGCTGCCAGCCTGGATGAACTGCCTGAACTGTTTAATATTTTAAAGGGGGATATGAGTATTATAGGCCCCCGCCCTTTGCTCGTTTCTTATCTGCCTTATTATACGGAAGAAGAAAGGATGCGCCATCACGTAAGGCCGGGCTTGACCGGGCTTGCCCAAGTGAGCGGAAGAAATTATATAGACTGGGACAGAAGGATGGAAAAGGATGTAGAGTATGTGAAAAACCTTTCTTTTGCCATGGATGTAAGGGTATTGTGGATGACTGTGAAAACGGTTTTGGGCCGCAGCGGGGAAGTGGCTGAGGACACACATGCGGTGGAGGGAAATTTTGCCCAGATCAGGCAGAAACGCCTGGAGGAAACGGGAAGTTTGAAAAAGCCTGAAAGAACCGGAAAATAGGAGGTGCGGCGGATGAATATTTTGATCTTAAGCGCGGGGACGAGAAACAAAGTCGTGCAGTATTTTAAAGAAGGACTTCGGGGAAACGGGAAAGTGATCGCAACGGACTGCTCGAATCTGGCGCCGGCTGTATATGAGGCGGACAAGTTTTACCTTGTGCCACGGATTACGGAACCGGGATATTTGGAAGTCATTCTCGATATCTGTAAGAAAGAAGAAATTACAGGAGTGTTTTCCCTGATTGATCCGGAACTTAGCCTGCTGTCCAAAGAAAAAGAGAGGTTCCTCGCGATAGGGGCGCAGCCCGTTGTTTCCCCGTATGAACTGGTAGAAACTTGTTTTGACAAATATAAAATGTACCGTCTGCTTTGTGAGATGGGGATACCGACCGGGAGATGCTATGTCGAGAAGGAGGGATTCTACCGGGCGCAAGAGAAAGGGGAGGTCAGCTTCCCGGTCTTTGTAAAACCGGTGAAGGGGAGCGCAAGCATCAATATCAATAAGGTATATGGGAAGAAAGAGATAGAAGTCTTATTTGATTTGTACGATGATCTGATGATACAGGAATATATGGACGGTACGGAATACGGCGCAGATGTTTATGTGGATATGATATCCGGAAAATGTACTTCTATCTTCATAAAAAAGAAAATAAAAATGCGTGCGGGAGAAACGGACAAATCGGTATCGGTAAAAGAGGAAGGGCTTTTTCATATGATACGTAAGTTCGTAGAAAAGTGCGGGTTTTGCGGCATGATAGATATTGATATTTTTAAGATAGGGGATAAATATTATATCTCCGAAGTCAATCCACGGTTTGGGGGCGGTTATCCCCATGCCCATGAGTGCGGGGTGAATATGCCTTCCCAGGTGATCAGGAACCTGGAAGGAAGGGCCAATGAAGCTGTCATCGGCGAGTATAAAACGGGTGTCTGCATGATGAAATACAATGAAATTATGATAAAAGAGATAAAAGATACGGAGATTATCGGATAAATGAGTACAATACTGATATTGACAAATTCTTCCGGCGGTTTGTATGATTTCAGGAATGAGCTGCTGGTGAGGCTGCTGAAGGATCATAAAGTGATAATCAGCCTTCCCGATACGACGAAAGTAAGAGAACTGGAAGAGGAAGGGTGTGAGATCATCACTACCCCGATCAACAGGCGGGGAGTGGATCCAAAAGAGGATTTGAAATTATTTTGGGAATATAGAAGGTTGTTGAGGCAAATAAAACCGGACTTAGTGATTACCTATACGATAAAGCCGAATATATACGGCGGTTTTGCATGTCGAGTGCTGCGCATCCCCTATATAGGTACGATCACCGGGCTGGGAGGGGCGTTTGACAGAAAAGGCCTTTTCCTGAAAATGATTATTGTGATGTACCGTATGGGCCTAAAAAAGGCGGAATGCGTTTTTTTCCAGAATACGGAAAATATGGGCATTTTTAAAGGATATCATATAGAAGGGAAAAAGGGCCGGCTTGTGAACGGGTCAGGCGTAAATCTGGCAAGACATTGTTATGAGGAATACCCGGAAGAAGGGAAAACAATCTTCCTTTTCGTGGGCCGGGTGATGAAAGAACGGGGGATATTGGAATATCTGGAAGCGTCGGTCAGGCTGCATCGGGAGGATGTGGAATTTGCCATTTTAGGTTATTGTGATGAAAACTATCAGGATCTGCTGAATGAATATGAGGAAAAAGGGATTATCAGCCAGTGGGGGTTCCATACGGAGGTGCATCCGTTTCTTACCAAAGCAAGCGCCGTTGTAGTGGCTTCCTTTCATGAAGGGATGTCGAATGCATTGATAGAGGCGGCGGCGACGGGACGTCCGGTTATCGCTTCCAACATCAGCGGATGTCAGGAAGCTTTTGAAGAAGGAAAGACGGGATTTGGGTTTACGCCGGGAAATGCGGATGATTTAATACGTGCGATGGAAAATTTTCTTGAGCTTTCCAGGGAAAAGCAGGCGGCCATGGGGGAAGCGGCAAGAAAAAAAATGGAGCGGGAATTTGACCGGAATCTGGTGATAGACGCTTATATGGATGAGATAAATAAAATAGTTTAAGCCGGCAGTTTAGGATCTGCAGGAAATGGAAAGGCATGGTGGGTAAGATGGATTTGTATGAAAAATTGTTAAGCGGGGAAGAAAAACTTTCTTTGGTAGGGCTTGGATATGTGGGAATGCCTATTGCAGTGGCTTTTGCCAGAAAAGTGAAAGTAATCGGTTTTGATTTAAATGAGCGGAAGATCGCATTGTATAAAGAAGGCATAGATCCTACCAATGAGGTTGGCGGGGAAGTGATTAAAAATACGAAAGTGGAGTTTACAGCGGATGCTTCCAGGTTGAGGGAAGCAAAGTTCCATATTGTAGCAGTGCCTACCCCTGTAAATGACGATCATACGCCGGATTTGTCGCCGGTGGAAGGGGCCAGCCGCTTATTGGGACAGAATTTGTCAAAAGGCTCCGTCATTGTTTTTGAATCTACGGTGTATCCGGGGGTGACGGAAGAAATCTGCGTTCCCATTTTGGAGAAGGAATCGGGATTAAAATGCGGGGTGGATTTTAAGATCGGTTATTCACCGGAACGTATCAACCCGGGCGACAAGATCCACAGGCTGGAGACGATCACAAAAATCGTGTCGGGTATGGATGAAGAAACGCTGGATACGGTGGCGAAGGTGTATGAACTTGTAGTGGAGGCCGGGGTATACCGGGCGGAATCCATTAAGGTGGCTGAAGCGGCTAAAGTAATTGAGAATAGCCAAAGGGATATTAATATAGCATTTATGAATGAGCTGTCCATTATTTTCCATAAAATGGGAATCGACACGAAGGCTGTACTGGAAGCGGCCGGGACAAAATGGAATTTCTTAAAATTTTTCCCCGGTTTGGTGGGCGGCCATTGCATCGGAGTGGATCCGTACTATCTGACTTATAAAGCGGAGGAGCTTGGCTATCACTCGCAGATTATCCTGTCGGGCCGACGGATTAACGATGATATGGGCAGGTATGTGGCGGAGAGCCTGGTTAAGAACCTGATTAAGACGGATATACCGGTAAAGGGGGCGAAAGTAGCCATCTTAGGGTTCACATTTAAGGAGAATTGCCCGGATACAAGAAATACAAAAGTAATTGATATTTATAAGGAACTTGGGGAATATGGGATAAAACCGGCAGTGATCGATCCGGCTGCAGATGCGGAAGAAGCGGAAAGGCTGTATGGGATCACCTTTAAAAGTTTAGAAGAAATACAGGGGATGGATGCCGTCGTGATAGCGGTAGCCCATGACCGGTTCTTAGAGCTGTCTAAGGAAGAGATTGCGGCATTCTTCCGCCCGGAACATAAAACCAAAGTGTTGATGGATATTAAAGGATTATTGGATAAGAACGATTATCAGGATGGTTATTTATATTGGAGACTATGATGGCAAAAAGGGTAAAGTCAGGGGTGCTGCTGTTTTTGCTTTTGGCGGTATTCTTAGGGATGTTCGCTGTTTTTGGCCCGGGCGTTTACAATGACTCGGATCAATATTTAAAAATGCATATTCACAGGGAACCTTTATACCCTTTATTTTTAGCCGCCTTGAGACTGGTATTCCGGGAGGGGTGGCTGATTGCCATGGGGATCATACAGAATGCCTTGGCGGCGGTAAGCATATGGCTGTTTGCCGGATATATGGGCAAAAGATTCCGGCTTCGCCTATGGCAGGAAGGAATCGTTGTCATTCTCTGCCTGATGCCCCATATCATTACGAAGTTCTATTCTTCCCTGCATCTTTTTATGACCAATTCGGTAATGAGCGAGGCGCTTTGCCTGCCGTTGTTTACTTTGTTTGTACTGGAATGTTTTAAAATATTTACGCAGGAGAAAGAAAGGGATTTTAAAAAGGCTGCGGCCTGGTCGTTGGTTCTGGCGTTTTTGCTGTCTTTGATAAGGGCGCAGATGATGGTGACTATTCTCATATGGCTGGTTGTCTTTGGCGCGAGGATCATTTTATGGCCGATGGAACGTTGGGAACGCAGGACATGGCAAAGGCCCAGGGATGGAAAATGGAAGGCGGCCCGCCTGCTTATGGCGGCAGCCGTAGTGGCTGGCGTATTTCTGGCGCGCCTGCTTGCGGTAAAAAGCTATAACCTTGTTTTTAATGGACATTTTATCAACAATACATACGGAACCGTAAATACGCTGACCAATATTCTATATGCGTCAGACCGGGAGGACGGCGTAAGGATTAAGGAGGAGGAAGCCAGGAAGTTTTTTTTCCGTATGTATGATCTGGCAGAGGCCCGCCAGGCCAATTATAAATATGCCGGTCCCTCATGGAAGGAGAAAGCAGAGCATATTGAAGCATGGCATGATACGATAAAATACGAAATGATAGAGGATGTTTTTTATCAAACCTATGATAAAACAGTTACCACTGATTATATTGTCCAGAATCTGATGGCGGATAAGACGGCGGGGAAAATCATCCGGGGCATTCTTCCGGGCTGTTTTCTGCGCTGGGCGGGCGATTATCTGCTGATTGCCGGTTATGGGGCGGTCCGCAGCATTGCAATCGTCCATCCGGTGATCAACTGGATTGCAGTTTTCCTGTATGTGTCTTCGCTTGCCCTTATATTGGCCGTGTACCTGAAAGACCGCAAAAACCCGGCGGTCCCGGTGATGCTTATATCGCTTCTTGCCATTGCGGCGAATGTCGGGGCAGTATCCGTAACCATTATGTGCCTTTCCAGATATATGATTTATGGCTTTGCGCCATTTTATACAGGTTATTTCTTATTGCTGTTGAGCCTGGGGAGGGATCTGTGGAAAAGAAGGCGCAGATAAAACAATATGGGTTTGTTTTGGAGGTTAGGGTTTATTTAAACACAATGATAAATTTATTAGATTAGGAAAGGAGATATGCGCTAAGGCGCAGGGAAAAAAGATGGGATATAAAAATTTGAAATTTGATCCGGATAGTGTATTTTTAGTAACCGGCGGGGCTGGTTTTATTGGCTCCAATCTTTGTGAAGCGCTTCTTGAGATGGGGTATACCGTAAGATGCCTGGATAATCTGTCTACAGGGAAATATGAAAATATTGAGCCTTTCACCAGGCTGGATAAGTTTACATTCATAGAAGGCGATATCCGGGAGATGGAAACGTGCCTGAAAGCTACAAATGGGGTAGATTACGTGCTGAACCAGGCGGCGTGGGGAAGCGTACCGAGGAGTATAGAGATGCCCCTTTTATATGAGGAGATTAATATCAGGGGTACCCTCCATATGATGGAGGCCAGCCGACAGAACGGGGTAAAGAAATTCGTTTACGCTTCCAGCTCCTCCGTATATGGTGATCATCCGCAGCTTCCGAAGAAGGAAGGGGTGGAAGGGAAAGTCCTTTCCCCATATGCCTTGACCAAAAAGGTGGATGAGGAGTATGGCAGATTATATAAGGAGCTGTATGGGCTGGACACCTATGGGCTGCGTTATTTTAATGTTTTTGGAAGAAGGCAGGATCCGGATGGGGCGTATGCGGCAGTGATCCCTAAGTTCATCCGTCTGCTTTTAAACGGGGAAACCCCTACGATAAACGGGGATGGAAAGCAGTCCCGGGATTTTACCTATATTGATAATGTAATAGAGGCCAATTTAAAGGCCTGCCTTGCTTCCGGCGAAGCGGGAGGGGAGGCTTTTAATATCGGTGCGGGAGGCCGGGAATTTTTGATCGATGTGTATTATGACCTTTGCAAGGCCCTGGGGAAAGAAGTGGAGCCGGCATTTGGGCCGCCGCGTTTAGGAGATGTCAGGGATTCCAATGCGGATATTTCCAAAGCAAGGGAATTGCTGGGTTATGACCCGGAGTATGATTTTGCGAAGGGGATCAGCTTAGCCATCGATTGGTATAAGGAGAATTTATGAAATATAAGGTAACTGTATTTGGCGTAAAAGATACTTCGGAAAATGTCGTGGAGTTTATCCATAAAAATATCCGTCCCGTAGACCTGGTTATAACGATTAACAGGTCCGTACTGAATAAGAATCAGATTTCCGGCTTTAAAGGCCTGTCCGTACTGACGGATCGGTATGGGATCCCGGTATTTGAGGCGGACAGTTATTACCTGACGGATGAAAAGACCAGAAGCTTTATGGAAGAAAATGAATTTGAAATCGCCGTGTCCATGGGCTGGCAAAGGCTGATACCCAAGTATGTGCTGGATCGGTTTGAATATGGAGTTTATGGATTTCATGGGAATTGCGGCTATCTTCCGTTTGGGCGGGGGAGATCCCCGTTAAATTGGTCTATTATTTTAGGGGATACCAGATTTAATTTAAATCTGTTCCGCTATGATGAGAATGCGGACAGCCCCAATGTATTTGCAACGGAAATGTTTTCCCTTACGGCGCATGACGATATCCGGACGGCTCAATATAAAAACATGATCTGCTCTAAAAATCTGATCCGTAAGCTTTTAAAGGCTTATCAGGAGAAAAATATCGTAATCAAAAGGGGGTCGAAGGATTTTGATTCCTGGTATCATAAGCGCACGGCAGCCGATGGTAAGATTGATTTCAAAGGGCGGACGAGGGATATCTATAATCTGATCCGCGGAGTAGCGGCCCCGTTCCCCGGGGCATTCGCGTTATGCGGAGGGGAAAAGGTAACTATATGGGAAGCCCATCCTTTTGATGAAATAATTGATTTCTCCGAATTCAAGCCCGGGGAAGTGGTGGATGTCTTCGACGGGAAACCTATTGTGCGGACGGTGGATGGTTCGCTGTTGATTGATAAATATGAATATTACCGGGGATTAACGGCCGGGGACATCCTGGAATAGGATTGAAGAGGGAGTGTGAGAAGAACTTCTAAAGCGCAACGGCAGAGGTTGTTTCGCTAAGAAGCGCTTCACACAAGAGAATGCCTGAATTGCAGCATTCTCTGCACGGATTTGAGATTTTGCAAAGCGGGATCATGGGAGTTGGCGTATGAAGATAGCGGTTCGGATGGATGATATTGCGCCGGGAATGGATTGGGTAAAATTTGGACGGTTTAAGGCGCTTTTGGATGAGTATAAAATAAAACCCTTAATTGGGGTAGTGCCGGACAATCAGGATGAGAATCTTAAACGGACGCATGAGGGCGGGACATCCTGCGACAATCCTGTTCCTGAAGACTTTTGGGGATATATAAAAAAGCTGCAGGACGATGGATGGGTGATTGCCATGCATGGGTACCAGCATGTATATACCCGGAAAAAAGGGGGCTTATTCCCGTTAAATCATTTTTCTGAATTTGCCGGGCTGGATTACGACAGGCAGTTTGACATGCTGGTAAGGGGAAGGGAGATTATGGAATCCCATGGGATCGGAACGGATATTTTTATGCCTCCCGCCCACTCTTATGACAAAAATACATTAAAGGCGCTGCGAAAGGCAGGATTTTGTAAGATAACGGACGGGTTTGGGAAAGAGCCTTATTTTTGGAATGAAATGTGCTTTTATCCGATTTCATTCCGTTTGGATAGCGATTTAAAGAAGAAAAAAGGGATGACCACCATGGTTGTCCATACCAATACGGTAAGCGGGAAGGATATGGAAAAATACCGCCGGATTTTTAAGGAAAACGACATAATGCCATATGGGGAATATCTGAAAATGAAAGCGGTGAAAAGAGGTCTTTGCGGACGTGGGGCAGAATATCTGTCAGCTTGTGTAAAACATCTGTTGGTAAAGCTTTTGTAAGGGGAGGGATTCCGATGGAAAAACCAGTCCGTGTGTTGCATGTGCTTGGAGGCTTAAGCCTGGGCGGGGCGGAGAGCCGGATTATGGATTTATACCGCTGCATGGACAGGAGTAAAGTACAGTTTGATTTCCTGGTGCATCAGGACGGGGCGGAACGCGTTCCTGAGTTTTATGATAAAGAGGTAGAGGGACTGGGCGGGAATATTTACAGGCTGCCGAAGTTTAAAGTATATAATTATGCTGCATATAAAAAGGCAATAAGGTCTTTTTTCAGGGAGCATCATGATTTTGCCGTGGTTCAGGGCCATATGACGAGTACGGCTTCTATTTATCTGCCGGAAGCGGCGAAAGCGGGAGTGCCGGTAAGGGTTGCCCATGCCAGGAGCGCGGGGGTGGATCAGGGGCTAAAGGGGATCATGACAAAGATATTGAGGATCCCGTTGTTAAAATGCGCGGATTATTGCTTTGCCTGTTCCGGGGAAGCAGGGCGGTCCGTATTCGGAAAAAAATGGATCGATTCACCAAAAGCTTTTATTATTCCCAATGCGGTTGATGTGCGGAAATTTGTATACCAGGAATCGGTAAGGAAGCAGATAAGGGAAGAACTTGGGATTGCGGATGGATATGCTCTGGGGCATGTGGGAAGGTTCCATTATGCAAAAAATCATGAATTCCTGTTGGAAGTCTTTGCAGTTTTTCATGACAGGATGAAGGAGAAGGGGATACGGGCGGCGCTGCTTTTGCTTGGGGAAGGGCCCGGCATGGAGGCGGCAGTGCGGCAGGCCTCGGATCTTGGCGTCCGTCAGGATGTGTTTTTTATGGGGAATCAAAAAGAAGTATGGAAGTATTATCAGGCCATGGATTATTTTGTTTTTCCCTCCCGGTTTGAAGGGCTGCCGGGAACGGTCATAGAGGCGCAGGCAGCCGGGTTAAGGTGCATGGTGTCCGACCGGGTTACACGTGAGGCAGGAATCAGCCGGTTAGTGCATTACGAAGACATCGGGATTCCGGCTAAGGATTGGGCGGGATATATTATGGACAATATGTCTTATCAAAGGGAAAATATGTGCCAGGTAATAGAGGACGCCGGTTTTGATGTGAGGGAACAGGCATACAGGATGGAAAGATTTTATTTGACAGGGGAAATGTCAAAAATGCGGAGTCTTCCTTCTTCGTCTGTGGCGCCGCATCATGGCGGCGTGAGGGGATAAGCGGAGGTAGACATGAAAAAGAGGATTATGTTAATTGTTCCAATGCTTCATCAGGGAGGGTTTGAGCGTGTCTGTGTAACAACGGCCAGGCTGCTGGAGCCTTATTTTGATATATATATTGTATTATTTGATTCCAAAGATATCGCATATGACATTAAGGGGCTGAATGTGGCGGATCTCCATCTGGGAGTAAGGGAAGGGAAAATAGGAAAGGCCCTGAATGTAGTGAAAAGAAGCCTTGCGGTCAGGAAGCTGAAAAAAGAATGGGAAATTGACATTGCCTACAGCTTCGGCCCTTCCGCCAATATGGTGAATGTTTTCTCAAGATCGGACGAAGAAGTATGGACGGGTATACGCAGTTATATGGACATGGGGAATAAGCGGCTGATAAAGCTTTTCGCAAGAAAAGCGGACAAGGTACTGTGCTGTTCCAGGCGGATTGAAGAAGAGGTGGCCACAAAATACCATTGTAAGAAGGCGGTAACTTTGTATAATCCGCTGGATGTGAAAGAACTGCAGGAGAATGCGTTGGAGGAAGAAATCAGGCTGCCTTGGGAGGATCGGGAAAACATTATTGTTTCCATGGGGCGGGAAGATGACGTAAAAGGATTCTGGCATCTGATCAAGAGTTTTTCCCTTGTAAAGAAAGAGGTTCCGGACGGAAAACTAATGATCATAGGGGATGGGGAATTTGAGGAATATAGGACCTTAGCCAAGGAGCTTGGGGTTGGGGATGACGTATATTTCACAGGAGTAAAGAAAAACCCGTTCCCTTATTTAAAAGCAGCGAAAGTTTATGTGTTGACCTCCTATCATGAAGGGTTCCCTAATGCGCTGATTGAAGCGATGGCTTTGGGACTTCCGGTGATTGCAACGGATTGTCTGACAGGGCCTAGGGAGATATTGCGGAAGGAAAATCTGTCTTATGGGATATTGATCCCAAATATGAGCCCGGAAAAGGATCTGGACCCGCTCCGGATTAGCGGGGAGGAAAAAAACTTGGCGGTGGAAATCAGCAAAATGCTGACGGATCGGGATTACCGTAAAAAATATGAAAAAGCTTCCGCCATCAGGGTGAGGGATTTTTCTAATGAATATTATGTGGAATGTCTGATGGGATGGATGGGGTGAGAGAAATGTATGTATTCAGGAAAAGTATGTTTGGATAAAAAATAGTATTGCAAATGTAAGATGCAGACAAAAAATACCCTTAATGGAATTGTGAAAGTTGCGTAAATATTTCACAATTCCATTAAGGGTGTTTTTTTGTTGTTCTATGTGCTTCCTGAACCGGCTCTACTGGTATTTTTTTAATCAGTTATAATAATATGGAATCTAGTTGTTATAGCGAAAGGAGAGAATATGCCGAGAAGAGGAGAGAATATCTACAAAAGAAAAGATGGAAGATGGGAAGGCCGGGTAAAAGGGCCGCAGGAATCATGTAATCGGGGAAAATATAAATCAGTGTACGGAAAAACTTATAAGGAAGTAAAGAGCAAAATGGATGAATACAAAAAGGATATGTCTATACGTAAAAATTCACATATGTACATTGTGAAAGAAGCTGCCGGTATCTGGCTGGAAGAAGGGAAAAAAAACTGGAAGCCGACAACCTACCGGACATACTGCCAGATTACAGACAAATATATTATCCCCTTTCTTGGATGCATGGATATCACTGCGGTTGATGCAAAGACTCTGGATAAATTCCATTCGCAGTTGGCTTGTAAAAGCGATATCCCTCTTTCCAATAATTACTGTTTCTATATTTGCTCTCTTGTCCTTCGGATCTTACGCTATAGCAGAAAAAAATACGATATAACACTGCCGCTTCCGGAGCTGTCATTTTGCAAAAATAAGATGCAAAAAATTAATCCGCCCGGGGAACGTGTTTTAGCCACGCTGGAAAGGTATCTGGTGGAACATGCGGAGGATGAAACTTGTCTTGGTATCAGCATCGCCCTGTATACAGGCATCCGTATAGGGGAATTATGTGCATTGACTTGGAAGGATGTTGATCTGGAAGATAAGATAATTTATATTCGCAGGAATGTGCAAAGGGCAAAGGAAGAGGAGCGTGGGACGGGTAGGACAAAAATTATCATCCAATCTCCCAAAACGCCGGATTCCGTGAGGTTTATTCCTATCCCGCCGGTTTTATGCAAGCTACTACAGGGGAAAGAAAAGGAAGGGTTTCTTATTTCCGGGGTGAAACATGACTGGGTGGATCCACGCACCTTACAGTACCGTTTTAGAAGAATATTGGATCAATGCGGGATTGAATATTTTAATTTCCATATGCTCCGTCATGTTTTCGCAACCAGATGTGTTGCCATGGGGTTTGATATCAAAAGCCTGAGTGAAATACTTGGCCATAGCAGTATCCAGACAACCATGTCTTTATATGTCCATCCAACGGTGCAACATAAAAGGCAGTTGATGGAGCGTTTCCTTTCTTACGCGGATCCGGCCTGACCGGTTTTTGGATGCCAAAGATACATAATGGAATATTCATCATTCACTTTGGGGAAAACGGTAATTTCCCCGCCTTCTAAACCGCAGCGGCTGATAACGGCGTCCAGGATTACTTCCTGCTGATAGGAAGAAGAAATACAAATCAATACGGAGCCGTATTTTCCGGAGGGCAGCGGGATGGGATCCAGGCTGTTTATTTGTTCAGGATAAAGCAGTGCGGTTTTTTGGCATGTCCCCATAATATCCAGACAGGATTTGTACATCCAGCCGTTAGGTTCCGCAACATAAATACAGACGGCGTCCCCGGCCTCCTTCATAAAGGCGGCACGTTCTTTTTTCTCGGGATAAGTGTAATCTACCTTGACGTTCATAAGGCTGTATAATGTAATGGCGGCGCCCAGAATGCATAGCAATACATAGCGGTGTACGGCAATGGTATGTATAGCATTGCCATATATGGCATTACAATGTGGCGCATTGTTATGTACGGGACAAGAGCGGGGGATGAGGGAGGATAGTATGATGCGGAATAACCCATACATCCCTAAGAAGATGAATGGGAAAATACACATAACATAACGGTTGGCAAGAAAAGGAGTACTGATAGCCACTAAAAGGATATACCCGGCGGAAGGGATCAGGATCAGAAGGCCTTTCAGTATGGAGAGGGAGGAGGGCATGGGCTTTTTTCCTGTTTTTATGAGGTAAATAAGCCAAAGAATGCCGGCCGCGGACAACAACAGCAAAAGGGCAAGAAGCAGAGGCTGTTGCGCAAAAAGGCTGGTTGCAATGATTTTGAAATATGCGGCCAGCCGGTGTAAAATATGGCCCGATGATGCATTGGAAAAAGTGCCGGCTCCAAAACTGTCAAAGAATATATGTTTAATGGAAAATGGCCAGAGGATAACGCTGAGGATGGCCGCCGTCAGCGAAGCGGAAAGGTATGGTATCGCTTTAGGGCGTGTTTCTTTCTTCCGGGACAGATAAAGCAAGATAGTCCCTACGAGGAAAAAGGCATAGATGACAAAGTAATATTGTGTATAAAACCCAAAAAAAGCACAGAAAATATAAGCAAGCCGGCTTCTCTTTGTAAATGTAAACCCGTTCTCGGCAACGCGGAGGTTAATGGCGAAAAAGGCCAGTACAAAAAAAGTATACATAGCATACATCCGTATGATCAGCAATGTGGAAATACCGCCGATGCTCATAGCGTAGCATAAAGTAATGAGAAAAGCATATTTTGTACCGCCAAAATACTTGTCCGCAAGATAATAGAGCAAGGCGCATACAGGCAGCAAAAAAAGGACATTAATGATAAGCCCGTACCATAAAGAGAATGTGTCCGGGAATAAGGAGCAGATAAAATGTAGTAAAAGATAGTAAAGGGGAGGGGCCGAATCATAGGATATATTGTAAAAAACGGAAAGAAAATCAAACCGGTCCCCTTGTGTTGTCATAAGATATTGGCCAAAATAGCCGGCGTCATGCCAGAGGGAAGGATCGTCCTTCTGTTTTTCAGATGCTTTGAAATCCTTGTAAATGCGGGAATTTTCCTTTCCGTTTTTCAGGATATCGTTGATATCCTCCATAATGGAAGAAAGGGAAGAAGAGCCTAAATAGGAACGGATGTATTCTACCCTTGATGATTGGCGGTTTGACAGATCGTAACTTAATAATTCATCAACAAATGTCCCTTCTTTGCGGGAACACCAGAAAAGCATAAAAAAAACTGTAATAGCCATACAGATAAAAAAGGAGATGTATTTTTGATGTACGTTTTTCATGAGCCTAAAAACCCCTATTTTATAGCAATAAGATAAATTACAAAATAAATTATAATACATTTTTTGCGAATGAAAATACTTTTAATAAATTATTAATCTTTATCTTTTTGCCGGAATATCTGATTAAGAAATCTACTGCCTTTACTGAAAGTATAGGAGGCTGTATAATAATGAAAACAGGAGTAATGGAGGGACTGAAAAATGGACATAACGGTAATTGGCGCAAACAGCTATATTGCGAGAAATGTTATCTATCTGGTAAAAAGACAATACAAGGATGTGAGATTATTTCTTTACGATGCGGGGCCGGAACAAATTGACGGTTATGAAGGTTATGAGCAGATTGATATCTTGTCGGGAGAATCTGTGCGGCGAATGAATCTTTGCAGCGATATCATTTTTATGTTTGTTGGGAAGACCGGAAGCGTAAACGGTTTTAAGGATTTTGAAATCTTTATTGATGTCAATGAAAAAGCGTTGCTGTATGTCTTGAATGAGTACCGGAGCCAGGGGTCTAAGGCGAAACTGGTCTTTCCTTCTACCAGATTGCTTTATGATGCAAATGGGAACGCTAAGGAAATGGAAACTGCGAAAGGATTAAGGACGATATATGCGGTAAATAAGTTTGCTTGTGAACAATATTTGCAGATGTATCATAGGGTTTACAATGTGCAGTATTGTATTCTCAGGATCTGCATCCCTTACGGAACGCTGATATCTGGCGCTTCTTCGTATGGCACGGCGGAGTTTATGTTGGGAAAGGCCGGTAAGGGAGAGGATATCACGCTTTTTGGCGGCGGAAACCAGCGCCGGACGCTGACTTATATGGGGGATCTGTGTCATATGCTGTTGCAGGGGGCATTCAACAGCAAATGTTTGAATGACGTCTATAATATTGGAGGGGAAGATTACAGCCTTGCAGAGATGGCGGCATTGATTGCAGATCGATATGGAGTAGGAGTGGCCGCAGTTCCATGGCCGGAGACTGAAAGTAAGATAGAATCCGGAGATACGGTTTTTAATTCGGATAAACTGGATGCTGTCTTAGAGTACAAAAGGCAAATGACCTTTGCGGACTGGATCGGGAAACAGGGAGGGAAATAAAATATCTATGAAAAGGAATTGCTGCAGCGTGGTAAGTATAATTACCGTTGCAGCAGTTTTATGTCATAGGGGAATTAATCTGCAGGGTTTTGCCCATTCCTCTGTTTTATTTGCGCTTGCACTGTTAATGTGTTAGACTATAGAAAGTATTTAGAATATAGAAGAAACGGAAATACGGGTAAGGATTAAAAGATGAAAAAAACAATTGTAGTTATGCCGGTGGCAAACGAAGAGAAGACAATGGGAGGGGTCCTTGATCAAGTTTTGGCCCTGCCATATGATAATCTATATATTTATGTGGTGATGGATAACTATTCCACCGATGGGACAAGGGCGATCGTAGAAGAATATGAGAAAAAAAACCGGAAAGTAAAGCTCATTTTTTATAAAGAGTCCTATGGAGTCATCAGTTGTTATTTGGAGGGCTTCCGCCATGCGCTAAGGGATGGTGCGGAGCGCGTGATTGAAATGGACGGCGGGGGCAGCCATCTGCCGGAGGAGATCCCCCGGTTTATTGAAAAGCTGGATGAGGGATATGACTGCGTATGGGGTTCCCGCTTTGTGGAAGGCGGGGGCATCAGCAACCATCCGCTTTATAGAAGGGTTTTAAGCTCCGGGGGGACTATTCTGGCGAATCTTGTACTAGGCACCAGATTAAAGGATATGACCAGCGGATTCGAGGGTTTCCAGAGTTATGTGCTGGAAAACCTGAAGCTGGATGAATTTCTATCCAAAGGCCATATGTATCAGACGGAGATGCGGTATTATTGCAGGGATTACCATACGATAGAAGTGCCGATCCATTATATCGGTTCAGAATCAAGCCTCCGCCCGAAGGCGGTGCTGGAGGCGTTAAAGATATTATTCTGTTTAAAGAAATCGGGCAAAAGTATACAAAGAGGGGTTTCCGGATGATGCGCAAAATAGCATTTCATTTGAATTGTTTGGAGCAGGGGGGAGCGGAACGGGTGGTGTCCAACCTGGCCAACCAGTTTGCCAAAGAGGGGTATGAAGTCCTGATCGCTACGGAATGGTATGGGGAAAATGAATTCCGGATCGATGAAAAGGTGCGGAGGATTCATGTAGGGCTTAGGGAAGGGGATAAGAAAAAACCCCGTATGATACAGTTTTTGTTAAGGGTAAAATATTTAAGGGGATTCATGAAAAGGGAACGGCCGGATATCTTGATAGCCTTTGCCCAGAGGGCGAACTACCGGGCATTGATGGCGGCGGCCGGGACTAAGGTTCCGGTCTTGATATCCATACGGACGGACCCGGTAGGGCATTATGACGCTTTTACGGATAAGATACAGATACCGTTGCTCTTTCCGAAAGCGGCGGGGTGTGTTTTCCAGACAGAAGGGCAACGGGATTTTTTCGCCCCTTATCTGCAGAAGAATTCCAGGATTATATTGAACCCCATTCATGATAAGTACATTGGCGTCCCGGAGCCTGAAAAAAGGAAAAAAGAGGTCGTCCAGTCCGGCAGATTGGTAGACTTTAAGAACCAGCCCATGCTTTTACGCGCTTTCCTGAAGGTACATGAAAAACATCCGGATTATGTATTGAAAATTTACGGAGGCGATTCTTTTGATGGGACAAAAGAAATATTGGAAGCCATCATAAAAGAAAATGATGCTGCCGGATATATCCGGTTAATGGGGGCCAGCGACAGCCTGGAAAAAGATCTGGCCGATGCTGCCGTATATGCGTTTTCGTCCGACTGGGAGGGGCTTCCCAATGCATTGTTGGAAGCTATGGCGTTGGGGCTTCCCATTGTGGCTACCGACTGTCCATGCGGGGGGCCGCGCACAGTGATGGAGGACGGCGTAAACGGTTTGCTCGTGCGGATTAAGGATCCGGAAGCTTTGGAAAAAGGGATCAATAGACTGATCGAAGATCCCAAGCTGGGGGAGAGGCTTGGAAGAAATGCCAGAAAAATCAGCGAGACTGCCAACAGCGCTGCTGTTTTTGAACAATGGCGGGATTATATGGAAGAGATTATTTTGAAAAAAAAGGAGAGGCGGTAGGCCGCCGTTGGTAAGACAGGATGGTTTTCAGTTCGAGTGTTTTTCTTTTTGCGTTTTTGCCTGTTTGTATTATCGGATATTATATCTTGAGAGGCAGGTGGGGGAATGAATGGCTGTTTCTTTTAAGCTTGTTGTTTTATGCTTGGGGAGGCCTGTCCTTTTTTCCGATCATATGTGTTTCCATACTCCTGAATTATGTGAGCGGCCTTGCATTGGACAAGTTCGGCTCCGCCGGCCGGGAAGGCGCCAGAGGGGCGGTTTTCTTAGCGGCTGTGGCGGCGAACCTTTTGATTTTGGGCTACTGGAAATATCTTAATTTTTTTGCGGAGTCTTTGGGATATGTGCTGGGGGTCGATTTTGGGCTGAAAAAGATCCTTTTGCCGATCGGTATTTCATTTTATACCTTTCAGGGGATATCCTACGTAATAGATGTGTACCGCAGGCAGGTCCCGGTGCAAAAAAAGCTTGTAAACCTTGGGCTTTATATTGCCCTGTTCCCACAGTTGATCGCGGGTCCTATTGTCAGATATTCGGATATTAACGAGCAGTTGGAAAAAAGGGAGCATTCTGTGGATCTGTTTGCGGCAGGCATCAGGAGGTTTTCGGTGGGTTTGGCCAAAAAAGCGGTTTTAGCCAATTCTTTGGCGGTGAATGCGGACGCCATCTTCGCAATGCCAAGCGCGCAGAATACGCCGGACGTGGCATGGCTGGGGGCGGTTTCTTATATGCTGCAGATCTATTTTGACTTTTCCGGGTATTCGGATATGGCGATCGGCCTTGGAAAAATGTTTGGGTTTCATATTTTAGAGAACTTTGATTATCCTTATATTTCCAAATCCATTCCGGAATTCTGGAGAAGATGGCATATTTCGTTAGGGAGCTGGTTCCGGGATTATGTTTTTTATCCGGTTATCCGGACAAAATGGTGTTCCGGCTTGGGTAATATAAGGAATCGGTTTGTTGGGAAAAATCTGGCCAAAATGCTGCCTACAATAGCAGGGACTTTGATCATCTGGAGCCTGACGGGCCTTTGGCATGGGGCGAACTGGACTTTCGTCTGCTGGGGAGTCTTCCACGGGGTATTGATAACGGCTTCTATGCTGGCTAAGAAAAAGGTAAAAAAATTCAATGACAAACATTATTTTACCAGGACGAAGTTTTTTGACGCGTTTCGGATATTGCGCACCGATTTTCTTGTCTTGATTGGTTTGGTATTTTTTAAGGCGGATAGTATCCGGGCGGCCTTTTTATATGTAAAGTCTATGTTTGGTTTCTTAGATGTCCATCAGGCAGGGTATCGGCTGGAATGGTATCTGACGAAATATGACCTGTTTATTTTAGCGGTTTCTTTGGCCGCTATGCTGCCGGCGGGGAAATATGCCCTTAGCCGTATAGGGCAGAAAATAGGTGCAATATTGGAAGCTTGGTTTTGCTGGGGATTGCGGTCATGTATGTGGTCACATCGACTTATAATCCGTTTATTTACTTCCAGTTTTAAGGAAGGTGGAAGGAGGAAGCAGGATGGACAGGGTTTATAACAAGATTTTCATTCTTGTTTTTATATTGGCGTTGGCGGTCCCGTTTGCTTTGGCGCATAGGGAAGAGGGGAGGGTTTCCGATATGGAGAACCGGACGCTCGCCGGCCTTCCCCATCTGAGGGACGAGGAAGGAAAATGGAATATAGGTTATCCGGGGGATTTTGATGCATGGATCAATGATAACATAAGGTTCCGGGGAGTCTTGGTAAAGCTGAATTCTTCTTTGCAGTACCGGTTGTTTGGAAGAGTGATGAAAGAAAGTATGAGGGAAGGGAAAGAAGGGCATTTATATTATGTGGATGAAGCCAAGGTCAGGGAATATCAGCATCTGAACTTGCTTTCCGAAGATGAACTGGACAGATATACGAAGTCAATGAAGGGGTTGAAAGATTATCTGGAGGAAAGAGGGATATCCTTTTACTATATGCAGTGTTATGAAAAGGATGCGGTGTACCCAGAGTATTTTGTGGATGGCGTCAACCAGTTTGGGGAAATATCCAGGGCAAGGCAGATTGTAAATGCTTTGGAGCAGGAAGCAGGGATTGTTGTGGCACCGGTGTATGAAGAACTGCTTTCCCATAAAGGGGAAGAACTACTGTATTTTAAAGTCAGCGACCCTGCGCACTGGAATGAATACGGGGCGCACTTAGGGTATGAGGCGCTTATGAGGACGGTGCAGGAAGATTATCCGGCATTAAGATATATGACAGAGGAAGATTATCATATTTCGAGATTTACAGATAAGGCAAGCCTGTATGGATTTACGTATCCTTATCCGGAAGACAGCCTGCGTTTTGAAATAAAAAACCCGCAGGCCGTGGAAATGGATTTAGACGGATTTGACCCGGAAGGGGTGGTGCGCTACCGGGAATACGGCCATTATTTTATCAATGAGGCATGTGAAAATGATTGGAAGATACTGGTCTTAGGCGATAGTTATATCCGTCAGTTCTTAAAGGAACATATTGCGGAAGGCTTTCGTGAAACTTTGAGCATAGATATGATCAATCTGCCGAATCTGGATAAAACGCTGGAAATATACGATCCTGACATCGTGGTGTTTGAAAGCTCGGAGAACGGGCTGAACCAGTCGATCCCCTTGGTGGAAGAGATCGCGTATACCCGGAAATGATGCGGATGTTTTCATAAACGACGAAAAGGCAATGGAGAGGAAGGAGCGTAAGGAGCGGATGTTTTCGTATGATGATTATAAGGAGATAATCAGGATTATCAAGTCTACAAAGCGGCAGGCGGATTATAGGGACGCCTTGCATAAGGATCAGTTCATCATTATGCGTCATGATGTGGAATATAGCGTGGAGAGGGCATATGCCCTGGCAAAAGTGGAATCCAGCATGGATTTTGTTTCCACGTTCTTTTTTCAATGGACGAACAATTCTTATAATCTGCTGTCCAGGAAGAACAGGGACTTAATCTGCGATATGCATGAAAGAGGGCAGAATATAGGGCTTCATTTTGCCTTGAACGGGATGACGGATATGCAGGAGGTGCGCCGGCAGATCGTAAAAGAGATGCATATGCTCAGTGAAATGCTTGGGTTTGAGATATCCGAGTTCTCGGTTCACCGCCCTTCTCCAACCGTCTTGGCGGAAAATATAAAGCTGCCGGGAATCATCAATGCTTATCAGGATGAATTCTTCACATATGCGGAGAATGTGACGGAAGATACGCAGTTGGGGGTAAAATATATGTCCGACGCCAATCATATCTGGCGTTATGGCTATCCGGACGAGAAGAATATCCTGGGACATGCGAAGGTGCAGATACTGACCCATCCGTTTGCATGGACGAAAAAGGGATATGATAACCAGGGGAATTATGAAAGCCTGATCAAAGAAAAATATAAGGAATTGATTGACAGCATAGATAATGAGTGCAAGGATTTCGGCGAATATAAGGACAGTTTCCTGGAACGTTATCATGGATAAATAGGAGGTGCCGTTATGTGCGGGATATGTGGTTTTGTATCCAGGAGGGATATCAGCCTGACGCAGTTAAAAGATATGAATGATACGATGTACCATAGGGGGCCGGATGATGGCGGGGAAGAAATCTATGAGATGCCCGGCGGGTATAAAGCCGGGTTTGCCCAAAGAAGGCTGGCGATCATGGACTTATCGGCTTTGGGACATCAGCCCATGCATTCGGCCAATGGGAGGGTCAGCGTTGTTTTTAATGGGGAAATTTATAATTTCCAGGATATCCGCAAGGAACTTTCCGGCTATACGTTCCGTTCTAACTGCGATACGGAGGTAATCATTGCGGCATATTTAAAATGGGGGATTGGCTGTGTGGAACGTTTTGTGGGGATGTATGCCATTGCCCTGCTGGACCGGGAATGCGGAAAAGTCTACTTGGCACGGGATTGTATCGGAAAGAAACCGCTGTATTACTGGCTGGATGGTGAGAACCTTGTATTTGCTTCGGAATTAAAACCAATCATGTCCTGTCCGGGTTTTCAGAAGGAAATCAGAAAAGATGTGCTGTCCCGTTATCTTTATCAACAGTACATTAACGCGCCGGAAACGATATTTGAAAATGTATATAAACTGGAGCCGGGTTCTGTCCTTGTTTTTTCGGGCGGACGGGTAAAAACCCGGAAATATTGGGAAATAAAGGAAGTGTATCACAGGCAGATAAAAAATCCGGTGCAGGATTATTCTCAGGCTAAGTCGGAACTAAAGGGACTGCTGAAAAAAGCGACGGCATACCGGATGATTTCCGACGTGCCGTTAGGCGCGTTCTTAAGCGGAGGATATGATTCTTCGCTTATTACGGCGATAGCGCAGGAGCATTCCAAAGAACCGGTTAAGACGTTTTCCATCGGTTTTCAGGAAGAAAAATATAACGAAGCGAAGTATGCGAAGCAGGTGGCAGATTATTTGGGGACTGACCATACGGAGCTGTATATCAATGAAAAGCAGATGTTTGATCTGGTGGATAGTATTCCGCAGTATTATGACGAACCGTTTGCGGACAGCTCCCAGATACCGTCCATGCTGGTATCTGCCTTGGCCAGGGAAAAAGTAACGGTAGCGCTTTCCGGGGACGGCGGGGATGAATTCTACTGCGGTTATAATATTTATGAGAATGTGGCGCAGGCCCAGATACTGGACATTCCCGGCGGGCTGGTTCATGGCGTCTGTCATCTGCCGCTTGTAAGGAATACCGGGATCGGGGAAAAGCTGCCTTTCCGGGTAAAGGTGATCGCTCAAAACCGCAACAAAGAGACGAAGACCCAGTTCGGGGCAGGGAACTATATTGTCAGGGCCAGGAAAATGGTAAGGAATGACGGGAATGAGCTTCCTTGTCATTATGAGATAGAAAGCAGCTACGGGGAAGGAAGGTGGCAGGCGCGCCGGATGCTGTTGGATATGGATACGTATCTGCCGGGAGATATTCTTTGCAAAGTAGACAGGGCGTCTATGAAATATTCTTTGGAGGCGCGCTGTCCGATCCTGGATAAAAAGGTAATGGAATATTCTTTCCGTATCCCTCATAATTTCAAATTCCATAAGGGGGATAAAAAGCATATTTTAAAAGATATCGCTTATGATTATATTCCTAAGGAACTGCTGGACAGGCCCAAGGTAGGCTTTGGAGTGCCGCTGGATCAGTGGCTGCGCGGCCCGTTAAAGGAGCAGCTCCTAGATTATAGCGAAAAGGATTATCTGGAAAAACAAGGTATTTTTGATGCGGGATATGTATCAGGGATGATAAGGGATTATATCAGGACGGGGGATGGCGGGCCGGCTACAGGGGCGAATTATTCCAAGCTGTCATGGTCGTTCTTTATCTTTGAACAGTGGTATCGGAAGTACTTAGCGTGAGAAGAACTTCTAAAGCTCAACAGCAGTGGCTGTTTCGCTAAGAAGTTCTAAGTCTCACGCAGGAGAATGCCTGAAATGCGGCATTATCCGCACGGATTTGAGATTCCGCGAAGCGGAATCATGGGGGTTAGCGTGAAGAGAAGTTCTAAGGCTCAACAGCAGTGGCTGTTTCGCCAAGAACATCTAGGGTTCGCGCAGCGAACCGCCCTTCACGCAGGAGAATGCCCAAAATGCGGCATTCTCCCGGATAAGCGGGCTTATCCTGGGATTTGAGGTTCCGCGAAGCGGGATCATGGAAGTTTTAATGGAAAAAAGGGATATTCTTTTATGGAAAAGAAACATATAGCGATGTTCATTAGTTCCCTGAACAAGGGAGGTTCGGAGCGTGTGCTTGTGAACCTGGCCGGGTATTTTTATTCCAGGGGATATAGGGTGACGATCGTTACTCAATATCAAACAGAAAATGAATATGAAATAAACGGCGGGATCCGGAGGATTTTTTCGGAGATTACGCAGGAGGAAATGGGGAAAAGCAGGATTATTAATTTCCTCAAACGGTTTCTTAAGTTAAGGGGCATATGGAAGCGGGAAAAACCGGATCTGATTCTTTCTTTTATCGGAAAGAATAATATGATGGCGATTATGACCTCGCGCTTTCTTCATATCCCGGTGGTGGCGTCCGTCCGGGGGGAACCGGCGCTGGAATATGATTCCCTGGTATTAAAAATAGCAGCGGATCTTTTGTTCCGGATGGCGGACGGCATTGTGCTCCCGGTGAAAAAGAGCGGGGATTTTTTTTCCAAAGCAGTGAGAAAGAAGATTGTCTGTCTGAAAAATTCTTTGCATCCGGCATTTATCCGTAAGGTATACGAGGGGGAAAGAGAGAAAGAAATCGTCGCGGTAGGCCGCATAGACGCCAATAAGAACCACGGTATGATTATCCGGGCCTTTGGAGGGCTGGCAGAAAAGTATCCGGACTATCGGCTTGTGATATACGGCGAAGGGGAGCTGCGCGGCCCGTTGATCCAGATGGCGGAGGAAATGGGGCTGGGGGATAGGGTTTTTTTGCCCGGCAGTATATCCGATGTGGCAGATCGGATAGAGAAGGCTTCGGTTTTTGTGTTGTCTTCCTATTCGGAGGGGATGCCCAATACATTGATAGAGGCTATGGCACTTGGAATTCCTTCCATTTCCACGGACTGTCCTTGCGGCGGCCCGGCAGAGCTGATTGTAAGCGGAGAGAACGGCTATTTAATAGAGCCGGGGGATTGGGAAAAATTGCAGGATATCTTGCAAAAACTGTTGGACAACCCGGACTTGGCCAGGAAAGTGGGCAGAAATGCTGCAAAAATACAAGAGAAACTGAACCCTGATACCATAAACGGAATGTGGGAAGACTATTTGAAGGAATGCATGAGGAAGTGAGACAATGACCCGTAAGCAGGCAGTACAATCGGTTATTTTCATAGCGCTGTTTTTATACATTCTTATGACAGTGACTTATATTATCAGGACGAATGGGGATGTGAAAGACCGGTTTACCGGATTTTATGCGGAAAAAGATAATACCATCGATGTGGCAATGATCGGCTCCAGCCCGGTATACCCTTATTATGCCGCACCAATGATGTGGGGGGAATATGGCTTTACGGCATATCCCATATCCACGAACCTTCAGCGTCCGGCAGCGGCGGTAGGGCTGATGGAGGAAATAAGGAAAACGCAGGATCCTTCCCTTTATATCTTTGAGATGCGGATGTATACCGCAAGGGAGATGGATCTTACCAATAATATGGCTTATACCCGGGGAGTGACGGATAATATGAAGTATTCCCTGAACCGGATCAGGACGATCAACGATATGGTGGATGATGTATCCGAAAGATATACCTATTATTTCGATATATTCAAATATCATTCCAATTGGAAAACAATGGTGTTGCCGGAACAACTGGCCTGTTTCCGTTATGAAAAGTTAGATGACCAGAAAGGCTATGTCATGACGGACGAGGTTGGGCCGTGCGAGGCGGTGGATACTTCACATATAACGGAACGGCTCCCGATGCCGGAATATCAGGAAGCGTGTTTAAAAAGGCTGTTGGATTATCTGGAGGAGAACGATCTGCAGGCGTTGTTCATTCTTTCTCCTACCGTAATGGAAGCGGAGAAACAGAAGATGTATAATTACATTGACGACATCGTGAGCGCCAGAGGGTATGAATTCCTGAATATGAATGATCATCAGGAAGAAATTGGCCTGGATTACAGTATGGATTTCAGCGACTATGGCGGGCATGTAAATGCGGTGGGGGCGAAGAAATGCACCGCATTCCTGAGCAGATATCTGGCGGATCATTATGATATGGAGGATAAGCGGGGAACGGAAGGCTACGATAGCTGGGATGCGGCTTATGAGCAATGGCTGGAAGAGTATGCAAAAGCGGAAGAGACAATTGAAAGGCGGGTTGCGGAAGGGGATTTTGCGGATACGCCGGTAGAAGAACCGGAGTAAGAGAACCGTCAGAAGAGGCTTGCGGAAGTCTCGCCGGAACGGGAAATTAGACGGATAAGGAGGATGGGATGTGCGGGATTGCAGGATTTTGTAACCTAAAGGGCGACTGGAAGAAAAATATTGAGAATATGAACAGGAGAATGCATCACAGAGGGCCGGATGGGGATGGCGCCTTTGCATCCCCGGACGGACGGGTAGTATTGGGGCATAAACGCCTCTCGATCGTCGATCTGTCGGAAAACGGGGCCCAGCCTATGGAATCCCACAGCGGCAGATATGTAATAGCTTATAACGGTGAAGTTTATAATTATAAAAAAATTGCCGCCAGGCTGATGGAAGAAAAAAAGGTGCGGGCTTTCCGGGGCAGTTCGGATACGGAAGTGTTGTTGGAAGCCATAGAGGCTTATGGCGTGGAAGCCGCCGTCTCCATGAGCAAAGGGATGTTTGCCATCGCTTTATATGATAAAAAAGAACAGGAGCTGTTTCTTATAAGGGACAGAGTGGGGGAAAAGCCTCTTTATTACGGTTTCCTTGGGAACGGGGTCTTTGCTTTTGCTTCGGAGATCGGTTCGATTGCGGTTTTGGAAGGGTTTCGCAATACGATCCATACGGATGTGCTGGACATTTATTTTACCCATGGTTATATCCCGGCCCCTTACTCCATCTATAAGGATATTTATAAACTGGAACCAGGGACGATGCTTAGGATTAAGCTTCCATATGGAAAAAAGGATGTTTCCATTTCCTCTTACTGGTCGATGAGAGAGGCGGCGAAAAGAGGGCAGGAGAACTTGTTTTTGGGCGGCAGGGAAGAAGCGGCGGATGAATTGGAGCGGCTTTTAAAAGCATCGATCCGGGAACAGATGGTGGCCGATGTGCCGGTAGGGGCCTTTTTGTCGGCAGGGATCGACAGCAGCACGATTGTAGCGTTGATGCAGTCTTTAAACAGCAGGAAGGTAAAGAGCTTTACCATAGGGATGAGCGAGCAGGGGTATAACGAAGCGGCGGCAGCCAAGGAGATTGCAAAGCATCTGGGTACGGAACACACGGAACTGTATATTACGGAAGAGGATGCCGTGGCGGTGATCCCTAAGCTGTCCTATATGTTTGGCGAACCTTATGCGGATTCTTCCCAGATTCCCACTTATCTGGTAAGCAAGATGACAAGAGAGCATGTGACGGTATCTCTTTCCGGGGATGGAGGGGATGAACTGTTCTGCGGCTATACTTCTTATGAATCGGTGAGCAGGATATGGGGGAAAATAAAAGGGATTCCTTATATGGTCCGTAAACCCTGCAGCAGCCTTGTGCTGCATAGCCCGTTGGCAAAGAATCCCATTTACAGGATAAAAGGAACTTTGCTGGGGGCCAAAGGGCCGGGGCAGCTTTATGAGATTTCCTATGAAACCGACCCGCTGACAAAGCGGATCAGTAAAAACCATGTATTCTGTCCTTATAAATATAATCAGTTGGAAGAAGGGTATCTGGAAGAAACGAATCATCAAGTCATGTTGATGGATATGCTGATGTATCATCCCGACGATATCCTTGTGAAAGTTGACCGGGCGGCTATGGCGGTTTCGCTGGAAACCAGGGTGCCTATGCTGGATAAAGATGTTGTGGAATTCGCATGGTCGCTGCCGATTGAATATAAACGGGAAGGGAAAACGGGGAAGAAAGTGTTGCGCGATGTGCTTTACCGGTATGTGCCAAAGGAAATGATGGAGCGTCCCAAAAAAGGCTTTAGCATTCCGATTGATAAATGGCTTTTAAAGCCGGGACTTAAGTCCTGGGCGGAAAGCCTGATCGACAGGGAAACATTAATGCGGCAGGGCTTTCTGGATGCGGATGTGGTTTGGAAAATGTGGGAGGACTTTACCGGGAAAGGGATCTGGCGGATCCAGATATGGTTTGTGCTAATGTTCCAGAACTGGTTAGCGGACAGGGAGCGGGAATTGCGGGATATGGTCTTGGAAAGGGCATGGTGATTGTTATGAATATCATCCGGATGTCAGGGGGGATCGGGAATCAGATGTTTCAATATGCGCTGTACCTGAAACTGGTTTCCCTTGGGAAAGAAGTGAAATTTGACGATGTAACGGAATATGAGTTGGATAACGCCAGGCCGATCATGCTTTCGGTATTCGGCATTGATTATCCTAAGGCTGGCAAAGAGGAATTGATCAGGATGACGGATGCATCTATGCATCCCTTGAGCCGGCTGCGTCGTAAAATATTTGGAAGGAAGAGCGGGGAGTACCATGAACGATCCGCGGATTATGACGGCGAGGTATTGGAAAAGGACAATGCCTACTTATGCGGATGCTTTCAAAGCGAGCGTTATTTTAAAGACATCGAACCCCGGGTAAGGGAAGCCTACCAGTTCAGGAATGTTAAGATCCCTGGACATATTGAGGAACGGATCCGGGAATACGGACGTCAGATAGAGGCATGCGCTTCCGTCAGCATACATATCCGGCGGGGGGATTATCTGGATGCAGCCGATGTATATGGAGGGATCTGCACGGATGCTTATTATAATAGGGCGATCCGGTATATGATGGAAAAATATGAAGACCCGCATTTCTTTATTTTTACAAATGATGCCTTTTGGGCGGAAAAATGGTGTGAAGTAAGGGAGAGGGAAACGGGGCGGCCGTTCCGGGTTGTGACGGGGACTAACGAAGAAACAGGGTATATCGATTTAATGCTGATGAGCCAATGCAAAGCCCATATTATTGCCAACAGCAGTTTTAGCTGGTGGGGCGCGTGGCTGGACGCTTCCCCGGAAAAATGCGTGGTTGCTCCGGAAAAATGGCAAAACGGACGGGAATGCCGCGATATTTATACGGAAGATATGATAAGGATCAGCGCGTCGGGAAAGATAAGATAGGACGTCGGTGCGGAAAGGACAGGATGGTGGGAGAAAAACTGGTTTCTGTTATTGTGGCGGTATACAATATAGAAGGATATCTGCCAAGGTGCGTAGATTCTATCCTGGCGCAGACGTACCGCAACTTGGAGATTATTTTGGTGGATGATGGTTCGCAGGATGGTTCCGGCAGCATTTGCGACGCCTATGCAAAAAAAGATGGGCGGGTTATGGTGATCCATAAGGAAAACGGCGGTTTGTCCGATGCCAGGAATGCTGGCTTAGACAAGGCATCGGGGGATTATATTGGCTTTGTGGACGGGGATGATTGGATAGAGGCTGATATGTACCGGGCCATGTATGAAGCCTGCGAAAGGGAACACGCCCAGATTGCGGCCTGCCGCTACAAGCAGATTACCAAGTCGGGGGTAATTGACGCTTCCGGCGGAAATAGTGTATCATTATCCAAAACCGATGCGCTGGAAGTATATATTTGCGGGGATGACAGATATTTAATCTATAACTCTGTATGGAGCAAGCTTTTTTCCAGGGATCTGATTGATGGGATGCGTTTTCCGACGGGAAAGAATTCGGAAGATATCATGTTTACGACAAAGGCGTTTTGCAAGATGGAACGGTTGGCGTATTTGGACGAGGCCTACTATAATTATGTGCTGGACAGGGAAGGAAGTATTATGAACGAAAGGGCCGGGGAACGGCGGATTCACGATGAAATCCCTTTTTGGCGGGAGCAGATTGCTTATATCCGTAAAGCCGGTATGGAAGAACTGTCGGATAAGGCGGCTTATCACTTTTATAGAAGGCTTTTGTTTTATTACATTGACTTTATGGAGAATAAAAAGACGAGGGTATATGCCGGGGAGATTGTCAGGCAGCTACGGGCGGACAGGGCTATCATCCGCAGGATATACGGAAAAGAGTATGTGGCCATAGGGGATAAAATGAGGATGAGGTTGGCGTTGGCATGGCCGGGCGCGTATTATGCGGCGGTGAAAGGGTATGACAGATATGTGATCCCGTTAAGGGTCAGGAGGCGTTAGAGTACACACTTTAAGCATCATCCGGAAAGGAATACAACATTATATGAGCGAGTATAAAAACGGGAAACTGCAGCTTCCCAATGTTACGCTGGCGGCGATGGACAGCGTAAGAGTAAAAGCAACGGTAAAGGCTTTGGAATATAGCATGAGAGGCATTGATTTTGGGGAAGTCCTGTTGATCACCCACAGAAAGCCGCTGTTCCTTCCGAAGGGGATTGAATATCGGCATATTGATAAGCTGAAAAATATTGATGCGTTTAATTATGATATGATTTATAGGATTCATGAATATATCCGTACGGATTATATGCTTCTTGTGCATTACGATGGGTTTGTGGTGAATCCGGATATGTGGCGGGACGAATTTTTAGATTATGATTATATCGGTTCCCCTTTCCCGCTGCCAAAGGACGATTTTTCTTATCGGGATGCGGACGGGAATATATGCAGGGTGGGCAATAGCGTGTCCATACGGAGCAAACGTCTTTTGGAATTCCCTTCAAAGGCGAGGATCCCTTTTGAGGCGGATCATGGGTACTTTAACGAGGATGGTTTCATTTGCTGTAAGAACAGGCACTTGTTTGAGGCGGCAGGCATGAAGTATGCGCCTTTGGATGTGGCAAAATATTTCGGGCATGAGTCTATGATACCGGAAGTGGCAGGGATACGGCCCTTTGTATTTCATAAATGGGCGGGGACGAATGCGGGATATCCTAAGTTTTATACCCGCTGATAGCTCTTATTTTAACAACAGGAACGGAAAAGGCGGCGGGCCGGGAAAGGCCGGACTGTCATGGGAAAGGGAAAGATATGGTATATGATAGTTTTCAGTTTTTTAATGAGTTGGATATCCTGCTGTTAAGGATGCATATTCTGGATGATGTTGTGGACCGGTTTGTAATCAGCGAGTCCACCGTAACGTTTTCGGGAGACGCCAAACCTCTTTATTATAAGGAAAATAAAGAGATGTTTAAGGAGTTTGAGCATAAGATCATTCATAATGTGGTGGATGATACGCCGATGGATGTCAATGCTTTTATGAGGGATCATCATCAAAAGTGCGCGGTGGCGAGAGGGCTGAAGGGATGCAAACCGGACGATATTATTATATTCAGCGATGTGGATGAGATTCCAAACCCGGAGACTTTGAAGAAGCTGCTGCCCAAAGTGGAGGACGGGAAGATTTATATGCTGGCGCAGAGGCTTTTTTATTGTTATCTGGATATGGAGGAAGTCTCAGGGAGGCTGCTTTCCGTAACAGGGGAATTCGACGGCGTAGAAAAACCGATGTGGCTGGGGACGAAAGTGTGTAAATATCATTTGCTGGATCAGTATACGACGGAAGAACTGCGTAATAAAGAACAGAAGGCGATAGGGGTGCGCGTGCCGGACGGCGGCTGGCATTTCAGCTATATGGGGGGCGGCAAGAACCAGTCTGTAGAGGACAGGGTAAAATATAAAATAAAAAGCGCCGCCCATCAGGAATACAATAACCGTTCCACGCTTTCCAAGGTCAGGAAGAACATTAAAAACCATCAGGACATTTTTGGCAGGGACGCCCATATGGTCCAGGTAAAAATAGATGAGACATTTCCCAGGTATTTGCAGGAGAATATTGACAAGTATCAATATCTGCTTTATAAGAAGCCCAAATGGTACGAATTCTGGAAATAACGATTTATGTTTTAGAAAGGCGGCGGAAAGCAAAAGGAAGAAAAAAGAAGGGGAACACGGAAGCGAGGGATTATGGTCGGGACAGAATTTCTAAAAGGGCAGGGTTTAGGGAACCAATTATTCTGTTATGTGTCGGCAAGATGCATTGCCATGGACTTGGGTTATGAATTCGGCACCGCCGGGCAGGAGCAATTGGCCGTCAATATCCATAGTAAAAAGGGGATGTATTTTATGGATATGGATTTGGGGCTGCCAATCAGGGATAAAGAAAATTATAAGATTTATAGAGAAAAAGAAAAAAGGCTGTATTTGAAGAACTGCGTCCATGATATGACCCATGGATGTTATGTGGCGGATGCGGACAAAGATATTTATGAAATCGGCGACCGTACGCTGATTTATGGGAATCTGCAGGCGGAGAAATATTTCCTTTCACATAGGAAGGAAATCAAAGGATGGCTGAAAGTAAAAAAAGAGTATGATTCTTATGAATTTACAAGGAAGAATCTCTGCGTGATCAATGTCAGAGGCGGGGAATATGCGGACAGCCGGTTTCTTTTCCTACGCAGGGAATATTGGCAGGATGCGATGAAGCATATGCGCAGGATCAGGCCGGATATGGAATTTGTGATTGTAACGGACGATGTGGCGGCGGCCCGCCGCGTGCTGCCGGGAATAGAGGCTTGTCATTCCGAGTTGGCAAAAGACTATGTTATGCTCAAAAATGCGGAATATCTGATTTTGTCCAATTCGTCTTTTGGATTTTTCCCGGCGTTTACCAGCGATACGGTGAAGCGGGTTATAGCCCCGAAATATTGGGCCAGGCACAACGTATCGGATGGATATTGGGCTTCCGGGCAGAATATATATGAAGGTTTTATATATATGGACAGGCAGGGGAAGCTTTTTGATGCGGAGGAGTGTCGGAAGGAATGGGAAATTTATAAAGAAAGCAGAGATTTTTCCGTAAAGAGGGAATATTCGGAAAAGCAGGTCAGGCAGCAGGCTGTGAAGGATCGGGCGTTTTATCTGTTGGATAAAGCGGGGGACCGGCTGCGGCATAGAAAACAAAGGAGATCATGAACATTATGGTGAAAGTATCCATATGCATCCCGGCATTCAATAACGTCCAATCGGTGAGAAGGCTCCTTGCATCGGTGGAAGAGCAGGACTTTACGGATTATGAAGTGGTAATCACGGATGATTCCGACGGGGATGGGATAAAACGGCTGGCGGAAGAAAAAGAGTATGTGAAATATTATAAAAATGACAAACCTCTCGGAGCGGCGGCAAACTGGAATGCGGCGATTGCAAAGGGAAACGGCGAATATGTGAAGATTATGCACCACGACGACTGGTTTACGCAAAAGGACGGCTTAAGGGGATTTGTGGATATGCTGGATCAGTGCCCGGAAGCGGATTTTGCCTTTTCAGGGAGCCGGCAGACGGAAGAGGGAAGAAGTTATGACCGGTGCATTGCGGATGAGGACGCGGCTCTTATCTCATCGGATTACCGCAATCTTTTTCTTGGAAATACCGTTGGGGCGCCCAGCGCGGTAATCGTAAGGCGCGCTGCGCTGGGCCTGGATGGAAAAGGGGATGAGATAAGAGACGCCGTTGTTTATGATGAAAAGCTGAAATGGCTGGTAGATATGGAATACTATATGAATCTGTTAAAGCATAACCCCCGGTTTGTTTTTACAAAAAAGCCGCTGGTATCCATCGGGATTGGCGGTGGGCAACTGACGGAGGGCTGTCGTGACGATAAGGGGTTAAATGCTTTTGAATACGGATATATTTATGAAAAATACCAGCTTGGTTCGATGCAGGAATGCCGCAGGAAGCTGACCCATATATTGGCGGAGGCCGGAAAAAGCGCAGGGGAGGCGTCGGCTTTCGGGATTGGGGGAAGGGAATATGGGATGGAGATGGGGAAAAAGCTGCTTAGCAAGATCCAATGGAAGCTCACTCATTGGGTGGATGCAAAAAAGATCTTTATAGCATTGCTTTTGTTATTCGCATTAAGTCTGATCCCGGTGTTGGCGCTTTCCGGTATCAATCATGCTACCGGGGATGATCTGGGATACGGCAGGCTGACCAGGGAGGCATGGGTGGCGTCCCATTCCTTTTGGGAAGTTTTAAAAGCGGCGGGGAAGACTGTGGAAGTTTATTATTACGGCTGGCAGGGGACATGGCTGACGATTTTTCTTTTTACGCTGCAGCCGGAGGTCTTTGCGCCGTGGGCTTATGTGATCGTTCCATTTTTAATGCTTGCCGTATGGCTGGGGTCTACGTGGATTCTCCTGCATTACCTGCTCGTTAAGAAGGCAGGGGTTTCCAAGGTATATTTTGGGATGATATATCTGTTGTTTTCCATAGCCGCTATCCAATATGTACCCAGTACCAAATCGGCAATTTTCTGGTACAACGGAACGGTTCATTACGTGATACCATATGCCGTTGCCTTGCTGGGGATTTATTTTTATCTGCGGGTGGTGGATGACGGACAAAAAGGGAGGGCGGGGAGTTATATAGGACTGACGTTATGCATGGCTATGCTGGGGGGAGTGAATTATCAGGCGGCCCTCCTTACCCCGATGGTTATGGCGCTTTTGGCTCTTTGCTTATGGAAATATAAAAAAGTAAGAAAAAGGGCGGCGGCGTGTTTATTGCCCCTGTTTCTGGAACTGGCGGGGTTGTTTGTCAGTATAAAAGCGCCGGGCAATAAAGTAAGGGGAGGGGAAGCCTTTGGGTTCAGTATCCCGGCTGCCGTAAGCACGATCATATCCTGCTTTGTCCGGGGAGCGGTAAAAGCATGGCAATATGTCGAGGGGCATCCTTTGTTGATCCTTATCTTTGCGGCGGCGGCTTATGTATTTTGGCAGGCGCTAAAAAGGGATGGGGTGAAAAAGAGATATCCTTACCCGGTCATATTTGTCCTTTTCTCTTATTGCGTATATTGCGCGATGTTTGCGCCGGAGATTTACGCCGGCGTGGAAGTTTCCGGCGGCGTACACAATATGAATTATTATATGTTCCTATTTATGGTATTCGGTGATATGATGTATGTGGAAGGGGCTTTGGCAGGAAGGCGGGAAAAAGAAGGGGAAAAGAAGAAAAGCGCGGTTTATCTGCCCGTGGCGGTTGTATTGGCGTCGGGGTTCCTTCTGGCCTTCCGGGGGGATCTTAAACAGACGACCTCATTTTTGTGCATAGATTATATCAGCAGCGGGCAGGCGGCTGATTTTAAGGAGCAGATGGAATTCCAGTTATCCGTGCTGTTGGATGATGCGGTGAAGGACGTGGCGCTCCCGGCGGTCAATGACAGGCAGGGGCCTCTGATGCATATGCCGCTGACGGAGGATCCGGAGGCATGGACGAATAGTGTTACAAAGATGTTTTATGGGAAAAACAGTGTAGTTGCGGTTCCGCGCGAAGTGTGGAATGAGATGCAGGGAATAGAATGAGCATGGATGGACGGATCTGGAAAGAAAAGGCGAAGATAGATAAAATAGGGATAATCCTGCTGTATTTGTATGTGACGTTGGAGGTTGTGATCGTTATTATTGATAAGAGCAACTATACCAATCCATTGGAAGGGCAGCTTTTCCGGATTACTTTTTTGCTTGCGTCCGGCAAGGTGTTTTTTACCCGATATTCCGTAAAAGAGTGGGCTGCCTTGCTTTTATCGGGCATTCTGGGATTTGTGTCCTATAAACTGACGGGGAGGAATGAAATCCTGAGGATTGTTGTGTTTATTGGGGCATGTAAAAATGTGGATATGGGCAAAGTATTAAAGTATGTGTTTTATACTTCGGCAGCGGGCTGCCTGCTGCTGGCGGCATTATCATTGACAGGGATTTACGGAGGCCTGGCGATGGAAGCGGATTTTGGAAGGGGCTATACGCAGATCAGATATTGTCTGGGCCTGGGGCATCCAAATTCTCTCCATTGCATGTTCATGATGCTGCTTCTTTTGGGTTTGTATCTGTACAATGAGCGGATGAAATGGTATGGTTATCTTATACTGTGCGCCCTGAATTATGGGCTGTTCGTCCTCACGGACTCCAATACAGGGACGCTTATAAGCTTTTGCGGGATTTTTGGGGCGGCGGTCATACGCTATTGGAAGGGGCTAAAAGAAAAAAAATGGGCCTATATAGCAGGGACGTCGGTATTTTTATTTTGCGTGGTTTGTTCAGTGCTGGCGGCGGACAGCAGATTTGCCAAGCCAAAAGATTACTGGTTCCAGAATCCGCTGGTCGGCAAGGTGGAATCCCGTCTCAACGGACGGATTATGGATTTGTATTATGGTTCCGTAAACAGTGAAGGGACGACGGCAACCTGGTCGCTGTTTTCGCGCCCGGAGAACGATTATTATTTCGATATGGGGTTTGTACGGTTGTTTTACTGGTATGGGATCATTCCTGGCGGGATTTATGTTTTGTTAAACGTGGCGCTTATATGGCAGTTTTATAAAAAGAAAGACGGCATGGGGCTTGTGATGATGACGGCATTGTCGGTTTATACGGTAGTGGAAGCGCACCTTGTCTCTGTGTATATTGGAAGGAATTATCTGTTATTTTTGATGGGAATGTATGGCAGCGGTATATTGGGATCGGATTCCGGTAAGGAAGAGTATCTATGGACGGCATACCGCCTGCTTGGAAAACGGAGCGGCTATGAAGCAGAAAAATAAGATTATCGAAGTATATGGTTTATGGTTTGCGGATTTAGTAAGCCTTCTGGCGGCATTTATTGCCGCTACTTATATCCGGTTTGGGAATTTCAGGGATATGGGGGACAGGAATATCCATTTTCTTGTATGCTTATGCCTGATGCTTTTTTGTACGGTTTACAGTTTCTTCTTTGACTGGAACAGGAACTTCTTAAGAAGGGGCATCCGGAAAGAAGTGATGGCTGTCATCCAATACAATGTTATTATGCTGCTGGTGGTAAATCTGATGATGACAATGATGAAATGGGCGGATGCATTTTCACGGCTGGTGTTGGCTTATTTTTTTATTCTGAATGTGTGTTTGTCGCTGCTCATTCACTTGATGATAAAAAAGGCAATGCGTACGTATTATTCATCAGGCCAGAATGCCGTAAAAGTGTTGGTTGTCACGCAAAGCAACCTGATCGACGAGACGTTGGACAGGCTGGAAAGGGATCTGGATATTTATTATCAGATTGTGGCCCTTGCCTGCGTTGATTATAATATGGAGGGAAAAGCCGTCAGGAATATCCCGGTGGTGGCCGGGAAAGAAGATGTTATCGAAGTGGCGACCCAGATGGCTTTGGATGAGGTATTTTTAAATCTTCCGGGCATATCCCAAAGCAATATGGAAGGTATGATCCATGGATTCGAGGATATGGGGGTGGATTGCCATTACAGCTTAGAGCTGCCCGGAGGGGACGCCAACCGCAGCAAGGTGGAGAGTTTTGGTAATTATACCGTGATCACATATACCAGGTTTCAAAGCAGCTATAAACGGATGATGATTAAGCGGGTGATGGATATTCTGGGGGGATTGGCGGGCATGCTGATTACTTTGTTTTTCCTGCCTTTTGTAGCGGCAGCCATTAAGCTGGATTCCAAGGGGCCGGTATTTTTTTCCCAGGTCAGGATTGGGAGAAATGGGAGACGGTTTAAAATCTATAAATTCCGTTCCATGTATATAGATGCGGAAGAACGGAAAAAGGAACTGGAAGCCGAAAATGAGATGCAGGGCCTGATGTTTAAGATGGAAAACGACCCCAGGATCACCAAGGTGGGGGCATTTTTAAGGAAGACGAGCATTGACGAGCTGCCTCAGTTCTATAATGTGTTCAAAGGGGATATGAGCCTTGTGGGGACCAGGCCTCCTACGGCGGATGAATTTGAGAAATATAATCAGTATTACCGCAGAAGGATCAGTATGACTCCGGGCCTGACCGGTATGTGGCAGGTGAGCGGGAGAAGTGATATTGATAATTTCGATGATGTAGTGAAGTATGACTTGATGTATATAGATAACTGGTCTTTGCGCCTGGATATCAGGATATTGTTCCAGACGGTGGGAGTTGTATTATTCGGAAAGGGAGCAAAATAATGAATTTGGTGATTGACTGTTTTAAGCAGGTCAAAGGGGCGGGAAAAAGTATAGGTATTTATAACCTGGCTAAAAGCATTGTCGTGCATTTAGGGCAGCGGGCGTTAAAAAAGGCGGAAGAAAATGCGGACAGGGGCGGAAATAAGGCCGTCGATACGATTATTGTGCTGGGGAATGTTTATAACAGGGAAGAGTTTGATGTACCTGGAGTGGTTTTTGTAGAAGTAAAAGGAAATCCGCTGAATAAATTATACTGTATTTTGTGGGAATTGATATTCGTAATAAAATATGCAAGAAAATATCAGGCGGACCGCATTCTTTTTCCACGCGGATACCGTCCTATAGGAAGAAAGGGATGGATCGGAAGGTGCAGAGGGGGAAGAAAGATAAGGGATACGATCCTGATTCATGACCTGATCCCATTTTATTACGATAAATATTATCCGGGGGTGTTCAACCGGCTGGAGAACGCCTATATCATGTATCGGTTAAAAGTATCGATGAAAAAGGCAGACCGGATCATCACCATTTCGGAATATTCCAGAGAAGACATATTGGATAAGGTTCCCGGATGCGGCGGGAAGATCAGGGTGATTTACAATGGGATGAACCCCGTTCCGCAGGAGCGGCAAAACAGCAATGCCGGGGCGGGCTGCGAAAAAGAGGGGTATATCGTGGCTATGACTTCGATGCTTCCCCATAAGAACGCCAGGGGCGTGCTGCGGGCTTATGAAGCGTATTATAAAAAGGCGGATGAGCCTTTGCGCCTTTCCGTCATTGGGATAGGAGATACGTCGTGTTATAAGGAAATGGAAAAAGAAGCGGCGGCGCATGTGACATGTTATAAATTTATTAAGGATTTCGATGAGATGTGCCGGATTGCGGCAGGAGCGAGGGCCTATTTGTTTCTCTCTTATGTGGAAGGGTTTGGATTCCCTCCCTTAGAGGCTATGCAGATGGGGGTTCCGGTTGTTTGTTCCGATAGGAGTTCGCTGCCTGAAGTGGTAGGGGATGCCGGGATCCTGGTGGATCCGGATGATATGGGACAGATCGTACGCGCGTTGATCAAAGTGACGGAGGATGAAGCCGTCAGGGAAGGATTGATTCAAAAGGGATATGAGAATATCCGGCGCTTTTCCTGGGAAAGCAGGACGGATTTATATTGGGATGCATTAGCGTGAAGAGAAGTTCTAAGGCTCAACAGCAGTGGCTGTTTCGCCAAGAACATCTAGGGTTCGCGCAGCGAACCGCCCTTCACGCAGAAGAATGCCCAAAATACAGGCATTCTTCATCAGGATTTGAGATTCCGCGAAGCGGAATCATGGCGGTTAGCGTGAAGAGAAGTTCGGATTGCCTTTGGCAATTTTAGCTCAACGGCAGTGGCTGTTGGGGAAGAATGGAGGATAATCATGGGTAGGCTGCTGATATATGATAACTCTAATTTCATTGATTTCCCCATTGGGGGCCAGGTGACTAGCATCGGCAACTTTCTCCGGTTTGTCTGCGAGGCATATCCGGAGCGTACGAAGGATATTGTATTGGCGGGAGTAACCATAGACCCGGAAGAGGTAGGAAAAATAAAAAAGGTCGAGCTTTATGGCAGGAAGATTGATTTTCTGCCCGTCGCGGCAGCGGAGAGGGATTTGGGGAATGTTTCCAAATCCCTCCGGCTGATGTACGCCAAAGGGCTTTTGAAGTATGGGAGGCAGTTAAAGATTACCAGGCACGATTGCAATTATGTCCATGCGCCGGAAGCTTATGGCATAATCAAATTCTTTCAAAGGCAGTCAAAATGCGTGATTTTTTCCCATGGCAGTTATTTTAATATGGAACGGGGGTTCCGCTTTTTCCAGAAGAATATCCTGGTAAAAAAGGGGTTTGTGGTTTATCTGAAATGGATTCTTAGAAATGCAGATCTTATTTTATTGCTGGATAAGGACAGCCTTAGGGATTATAAGCCTTATAATTCCAATCTGTTCCAGGTGGGCAATTCCATTGTCTGCCCGGAGATCCCGGAGGAGAGGCATATCTTAAAGGAGGGGAAAGTAAAGGAAATCCTTTTTGTAGGACGCCTATCCAAAGACAAACGGGTAGAGCCGGTGATTCAGGCAGTATTGGAGTCAAAACCTTATTTTGACGGATTGAACCTCACCGTGGTGGGGGATGGGGAAGAATACCATAACCTGATAAAATACGAAGGGGAAAATGTACGCTTTACGGGGGCTGTGACGCCAAAAGAAGTGAAAGGATATATGCAAAAAGCGGATATCCTGGTGATGAATTCGGTATTTGAGGGGATTCCCATGACGATTTTAGAAGCCATCAGCTATGCCCTTCCGGTGGTAAGTACGAATGTGGGCGGGATTGGCGGCGTGCTTCAGTTCGGCCAGGATTCGGAGGAAACGGACGGGACGGCTGAGAGCATTTTGGAGGCTATAAAACGGATCGACAGATATTATGATATATACTCAAAAAATGCATATTGGAATTCCAAGGCTTATGATTACCGCTGTATCAACCAGAAAGTGTATGATTTGCTTTGCGGTTATTGGAAGTAGCGTGAGAAGAACTTCTAATCACTCGCAGCAGAGGCTGCTTCGCGAAGAAG